>CALLPZ010000285.1 GCA_938015405.1 uncultured Pseudanabaenaceae cyanobacterium | reverse complement strand
GTGAACAACGCTGAATGCGTTGAAGTTACCAGTAGTTTAGTGGCAATGGCTGAGGCCCAAGGGCGCGATGGACTGCTGGTGACTCATCGCAGAGGCCAGATGATTTGCAATCTGTGCTTTTTGAAACTCGCCTTTTGAGCGTTGCTTAATGGTTATTGACCTTTGCTATTGGGCTCGTAGCCGTGAGAAATGTGACTTAGGTAATCCTCAATTGCAAGGATGGAATGGCCCTGTTCATCAGCCTTTTCGTTTCCCCCTCGTTGTCACAAATGCAACGCTCAGATTCTTCTGGGGAACATGTCCCAGAGTTCCCCGTCTCTAGGGGTAAGAGCATTTTGGAGTAAGAGCGCCCATGAGTGCCTCTCTATCGGTATCCTGGTCATCAGTTGACCTCCATGCGACGCAAACGCCTGTGCGGGACGAAAAGCTCTCTAACACAGATCTGATTCTCAAGTGCCAGGCGGGGTTCAAACCCAATCGCCCTGCATTTGCAGAATTAGTTCGCCGCTACCAGAGCCACGTTGATCGGTTGCTCTACCATCTCGCCCCTGATTGGCAGGACCGAGCTGACCTCTCCCAAGAGGTGTGGATTCGCGTATATCGCAATATCAAACGTCTTAAGGATCCCGTTAAGTTTCGGGGCTGGTTGAGTCGCATTGTGACGAACCTGTTCTATGACGAGTTGCGTAAGCGCAAGCGCCATCGCTCTCCGTTGTCTTTGGATGCGCCTTTTATGGTGAATGGTGATGCCATTAGCTGGGATATCGCTTCTGATGCCCCCAGCCCAACACAAGATATGGGTACTCGCGAATTCTACGCTCAGCTCCAGGCGGCCATCGCAGAGTTGCCTGAGGCGTTCCGCACCACTATCGTGTTGCGGGAGATTGAAGGCCTCTCTTATGAAGAGATTGCTGAAATTACCGGTGCTTCCTTGGGCACTGTGAAGTCTCGTATTGCTCGGGCTCGTCAGCGACTGCAGACTCAGCTACAGCCTTATCTTGATATTTAACGCATTAATATCGAGTCCATTCCTGGTTTTCGGTTCCTGCCTGTGACATTTTCGCTGACTCGGTGCAAACTAATACCAGCGCTTCCATGTCACTGCCTTCCGTTGTCTTTCCCCGTTGGCGTTTATCGCTGGGATAACTCGGAAAGACTGTCTGCCAATAGTGAGGCTTAGCTTGCCTAAGTCCTGACTATCCATCTAATTCCTAGCGATACCTCTAAGGGCTATGCTACAGCGCGATCAGTTTGAACTCTTGAGTGCCTACCTCGACGGCGAGGTTACTTCGGCAGAGCGTCGTCAGGTGGAAGACCTGCTGAGTAATGATGAGCAAACCAAACAGCTGTATAGCCGTTTGCTTAAGCTTCGTAGTGGCTTCCAAGGGCTGCCGTTAACCGCAGCTCAGCCTGTGGATAACACCGTGGACCGTGTGATGGAGCGTTTGGAGCGCCCTCGGGTGTCTCGACGTACCTGGGTGATTGGGGGCGGTGCGATCGCTGCAGCTGCCATTGGTTCGATTACCGGCCTGTTTGGTCCTCAGATGCGTCTGGGCTATCAGTTAGCTTTGCAGGAGCCAGAACCTCTGGAATCTGTGGCCACTGCAACACCAGATGCTTTCTCTCCCATTGAATCGACTGCTACCCGCATTAGCTATTCGACTTCTGCTGTTCTGGAAGCCGAGGCTGGAGTGGCTGCTGATGCCTTGATGATTGCTCTGGATCAGCCTTTGTTGGGTATGGATCTGGATAGCTCTTCTGAGCTGACCCCTCTGCCTGCCCCCGGTGCAGATGTGAATTAGGGTTCGTTCTCGTTAGACCAAGTGCTCGTTTTTTATTACTCTGCGTCCACCAATGGATGAATGCAGAGTATTTTTTTTCGTTATTTTTTTGTGCAGGGAGTGAGGGACTAGAGTTCTGAGGCGATTCCTGCGGAAGCTTGCGAAGCAATCGCTCCGCTCCACTGTCCTGCTGGCAAATAGATGCCCCCCAAGGACTGGATTCTTTCCAGGGCCATACGATAAATCCAGGCTTCTCCCAGGTCTTCGCCATGGATATTGGTGATAGCTGTTTGCTCTCGTTGGTAGAGATTTTGCTTGGCTGGCCGACTGGGGCTGTAGTCTTCTAGCTGATCCAAGCGTTGCAGAATGGCGGGTTGGTCAAAACTCAACAATGCTCCAGAGACAATATCTTCACCAGTGGCCAGACCGGGATATCCCAGGGGAAGGTGATAGAGCTGACCTGTGACTTTGGCTGGCTCCGCTGCAGTAACCCAGCCACCACAGTAAGGCTGGTGGTATTTTTCTCCGGGTTGCAGGGTTCCGTAGACGAAGACCCTGATGAGCTCTGTCATGTTATTTGATTGTGATAGAGGAGTAGACGGTGGAGATTTAGCCGAGTTTTTAAGGTCCAGGGGGATAAATTTTCCGGTCTGGATCCTGGGTTCGAACGTTTTAGGTCAGAATGGTTAGGTTCAAAATTTAGATGGTCCGTTGAGTTCAATCTTAAACGACCAGTATTCTTAGCAGGAGCGGTGTTCGTGGAGTCTCGTTATAACCCAGCTGACATCGAGAAAAAGTGGCAGCAGACCTGGGCCGAACAGGGGCTAGATCAGACCTCTGAAGATCTAGACAAGCCCAAGTACTATGCCCTCTCCATGTTCCCCTATCCCTCTGGGAACCTGCACATGGGCCATGTGCGCAACTACACCATTACTGATGTGATTGCGCGGGTGCGGCGAATGCAGGGCTTCCGCGTGCTGCATCCCATGGGCTGGGATGCCTTTGGCCTGCCCGCAGAAAATGCGGCGATCCAGCGGGGCGTGCCGCCTGCGGACTGGACGCTGAAGAATATTGATCAAATGCGGGACCAGCTGCGCGCGCTGGGCCTTTCCTATGACTGGGACCGGGAAGTGGCAACTTGTTTGCCCAACTACTATCGCTGGACCCAGTGGATTTTCTTGCAGTTCTTCGAGGCGGGCTTGGCCTACCAGAAAGAAGCGGCGGTGAACTGGGACCCCATTGACCAGACCGTGTTGGCCAATGAGCAGGTGGATAGCGAAGGCCGCTCCTGGCGCTCTGGGGCCAAGGTGGAGCGCAAGCTGCTGAAGCAGTGGTTCTTCAAAATTACGGACTATGCGGACCAGTTGCTCAAGGATTTGGACCAGCTGGACGGCTGGCCCGATCGCGTTAAAACCATGCAGGCCAACTGGATTGGCAAGTCCACGGGGGCTCAAGTCATCTTTAAGACTGAGGCTGGTGGCGAGCTAGAGGTCTACACCACCCGCCCCGACACCCTCTGGGGCGCGACCTTTATGGTGATTTCGCCGGAGCATCCCCAGATTGATGACTTGACCCAGGCGGAGCAGAAGGATGCGATCGCGGCCTACCAAAAAGCCGCCGCCAGCATGAGCACCATTGACCGCACCGCTGAAGGTCGCGAGAAAACCGGCGTCTGGACCGGCAGCTACGCCATCAATCCCGTCAACGGTGAGCAGATTCCTATCTGGACCGCCGACTACGTGATGATGGACTACGGCACGGGCGCGATTATGGCCGTGCCCGCCCATGACCAGCGGGACTTTGACTTTGCCCGTAAATTTGAGCTGCCGATTATCGCCGTGGTTCAGCCGGTCGGTGAGGAGCTCGATGGCGCGACTATGGCCGAGGCCTATCCGGGCACGGGCGTGATGGTCAATTCCGGGCCTTTGGATGGCGTTAAGGCTGGCAAAGGAAAAGGCAAGAGCGTGAAGACCGCGATCGCCTTCCTCCGCGAACAAGGCATTGGCAAAGGCACCAACAACTACCGCCTGCGCGACTGGCTCGTCTCCCGCCAGCGCTACTGGGGCGCGCCCATCCCCATCATCCACTGCGAAGACTGTGGTGCAGTGCCAGTGCCCGATGCCGACCTGCCCGTAGAGCTGCCCCAAAATGTCGAATTCACTGGCAAAGGTGCGTCGCCGCTGTCCAAAATGGGCGACTGGATCAACGTGCCCTGTCCCAGCTGTGGTACCCCCGCCAAGCGTGAGACGGACACCATGGATACCTTCCTGGATTCCTCCTGGTATTTTCTGCGCTACCCCGATGCGAGCAACGAGGACAAGGCGTTTGCAGTCGATAAGGTCAATGACTGGCTGCCCGTGGACCAGTATGTGGGCGGCATTGAACATGCGATTTTGCACTTGTTGTATTCGCGCTTCTTCACCAAGGTTTTGCGCGATCGCGGCCTGCTCAACTTCGACGAGCCCTTCAAAAAGCTGCTGACCCAGGGCATGGTTCAATCCATGGCCTACAAAAATGCTGACACCGGCAAATACTTTGCCCCTTCAGACTTGGCTGACTTAGACAGTCCCAAAGACCCTGACTCCGGCGCTGACTTGGTCACAACTTTCGAAAAGATGTCCAAGTCTAAGTTCAACGGTGTTGCCCCTGGCGATGTTGTTGATAAGTACGGCGCGGACACTGCTCGCATGTTTATCCTCTTCAAGGCTCCGCCAGAGAAGGATCTAGAGTGGGACGATGCTGACGTAGAAGGCCAATTCCGCTTCCTCAACCGCGTTTGGCGCACGGTCACTGCCCATGGTGAGAACAAGGATGCGGCTAAATCTGGTGCGGGTAACTCAGACAAGTCTGAACTGACCAAGCCGGAGAAAGAGCTGCGCCGGGCCATTCATATTGCCATTGAAGCCATCACCGAAGACTTGGCCGATGACTACCAGTTCAACACCGCCGTGTCGGAGCTGATGAAGCTGAACAATGCTTTAGGTGATGCCAAGGCCATTGCCAACAGCGCCACCTACAGCGAAGGCGTTGAAACTCTGCTCAAGCTCCTTGCCCCCTTCTCGCCCCACTTGGCAGAAGACCTCTGGCATGAGCTGAGCAACAGCGACTCCATCCACCAACAGCCCTGGCCTCAGCATGACCCCGATGCTTTAGTCTCGGACGAAATTACCCTGGTGATTCAGGTCATGGGCAAGACGCGGGGCACCATTGAGGTTCCCGCCAGTGCCACTAAAGCTGACTTGGAAACCTATGCCCGCGAATCTGAGGTGGCCCAGCGCTATTTGGAAGGCAAGGAAATCAAGAAGGTGATTGTGGTGCCCGGTAAGCTAGTGAACTTTGTGGCGATGT
>CALLPZ010000284.1 GCA_938015405.1 uncultured Pseudanabaenaceae cyanobacterium | reverse complement strand
TGCCAAACCTGAATGAATGCTTTGCTCTTAATCCAAGTCTAGGTCGAGACCTTCGGCTTTAAGGTCGCGTGACATGAGGGCTTGGACGGCTTGTTTGGGGGTGATGTTGCCTTCTAGGACGCAGTAGACGAGTCGGGAAATGGGGGTGGTGATTTGTTCGCGTTTAGCGAGTTTGCGCAGGGCACGGGCGGTATTGACGCCTTCGGCGGTGCTTTGTAGTTCTTCGGTGATTTGCTCTAGGCTTTTGCCCTGGGCTAGGCCATAGCCGACGCGATAGTTGCGGCTGAGAGAGCTGCTGCAGGTGGCCATAAGGTCACCCAAGCCCGCTAAGCCAAAGAAGGTCTCGGTTTGGCCACCCAGGTGGGTGCCGACGCGGATAATTTCGATCAGGGCACGGGTCATGAGGCCGGATTTTGCATTGGTGCCCAGTTCCAAGCCGTCGCAGATGCCTACGGCTATCGCAATCACGTTCTTCAAGGTCCCCCCCAGCTCAGTCCCCACCGGGTCATCATTGGTATAGACCCGAAACCGCTCCGAAGCGAAGGCTTCTTGGACCTGCTCAGCTGCATCGGCATCCAGGCTGGCACAGACACAGGCAGCGGGTAAGCCTTTCTCAATCTCTACGGATAGGTTGGGGCCGGAGATGACGACGAGGGGATTGTCAGGATAGGCCGCGCTCCAGATTTGGGAGGGAGTGTTGAGAGTTTCGAAGTCGAGACCCTTGCTGGCACTGGTGATGATGGTTTTAGCGGGGAGCTTCAGGGCTTTGAGCTTGGTGATGGTTTCGCTGATGCCCTTCATGGAGATGGCGCTGATGAGGATGTCAGCATCGGCGATCGCATCTTCCAGGCTCAGCTCCCCCCGGCGGGACCAAATGCTGACGTTATGGCCGTTCACTTTGACTAAGTTGGCCAGGGCCGTTCCCCAGGCTCCCGCCCCCAGTACTGTCACGTTCATGAGCTGGTCGGGGGGGAGGGACTTGCCGGGATTGGACTGGATGGCATCTTCAGCAGCGATCGCCCTTGCCGCTGCTGCCTTTGCCGCTGCCTGCTCCAGGCGTTGCTCTTTATTTGAGCCTGTTGCTTTGGATTTGCTGGCGGAATTGGCCATGGGGAAGCTCCTGGGTACAGGCGTAGCTTAGCGAAGGAGATGGGGGATCTCCAAATTGGGAGAGGTCGTTGAAGTGTTGAGAGCGCTATGGCATCAGAAATTCGTGATTTTGCTCTAATCTCTTTGCTGCTGAAGTTGAGAAAGTTCTTTTGTGATGTGACTGGGGCTAAAAGTTCTATCTCGCTACCAATTGAGACGATCTTGGGGCGCATTTTGCCCCACCAGTTTGCTGTCTTTGGGGAGAGGAGCGACGGGCTCTGTGAGAGTAAACTTCCCTGCATCGACCCAATCTTTTAGGGTGTTCGCGACTTTCTCTGCCATGTATTGACTGCTCAGAGGGGCTACCCGCACTCTTTTGCCCTCAATTTGGATGCTGTTGGATTTGAGTTGGGCGTAGCTAACCAGTCCCAAACTCGGGCGCACTCGCCGAGGAATAGCAAAGTCCATCACTGGGGCCACGAGGTCTTCATTACTCACTGCACAATGCTCAATCACCTGCTCATTCAGCACTGGCAAGGGAATGCCAATACCCAGCATCAACGATGGGCCGAAGCCTTTGAAGTGGCAGCCTCGCACCCATTGGGCATCCATTTGCTTGGCATCGCCAATTAGGGCGAGGGTGGCAGCGGGGCCGATGGGGGTTTCGTTGGGTAGGCGCTTTTGCAGGGGAAAGTGCTGGGTGCCTTCCCAGGCCACATAACCAATGCCGCCACCGAGGAAAATGCGGGAGCCGATGCCGATGAGGTCCAAGTGAGGGTCGTTGAGGAGGGGGGAGAGGGAGCCTAGGTTGGAGTAGCAGGCGTTGCCGAGACGAGGCTGGAGCGGGCCGAGGTAGGTGAGGAGAGGGCGATCGCCGCTGTTCACGCCCACAATAAAGTTCTGGTAGAGGTTGCGGGGGTTGAAGAGGTAGAACTGGTTGATGCTGTCTCGGTTGATGCTGGTTTCGAGGCGATCGCGAGGGTAGCAGTCCGTTTTATAACCCGTTGCTTTGAGGGGAATAGATTTCCCGGCGATGAGGTCGGCGATGATGTGGCCGCCGCCTCGATTGCTGTCGGGGTCATCGTTGGGCTGGGCCGCGCCAAGGTAGAGGTCAACGGCTCCGAAGCCGCTGTAGGCGAGGACGTTGTCAAGCCAGCATTGACGGATTTTGATGGGGGGGTCGCTGTGGCCGATGTTAAGGATGGCACCGGAGGACTCCATGGGTTCGAAGGTGCCGGTGGTGATGAGGTCGATTTCTTGGGCGGCGGCGCTGATGCCGATTTCGGCGATTCTGGTTTTGGCTTGGGTGATTGTGAGGGTGGTGGCTTGGCCTTGGGCGATCTTGTCGTTGATTTCGGCGATGGTTCGCATGGGGAGGGGCGTTGCTTCAGGCAACGGGGAGCTAGCAAAGCAGCTTGAGC
>CALLPZ010000283.1 GCA_938015405.1 uncultured Pseudanabaenaceae cyanobacterium | reverse complement strand
AAGCGTGCGAGGTTCGGACCCTGATGCTGCGCTCTATTGGCTGGCACGTATGGTCTATAGCGGTGAGGACCCTCGATTTATCTTTCGGCGATTAATTATTCTTGCTAGCGAGGATATTGGCTTGGCAGATCCCCAGGCGGTGGGGGTGGTGATGTCCTGCGCTACGGCGTTTGACCGTATTGGTATGCCGGAGGGGCAATATCCCCTGGCCCAGGCCACACTGTATTTAGCGAATACGGCGAAGTCCAATAGTGCTTTGGGCTATTTCGAGGCACTGAAGGCCGTGGAACAGGAGCGGGCGGAAGATATTCCCAATGCCCTCAAGGATAATAATCGCGATGCCAAGAGCTTTGGCCATGGGGCGAATTACAAGTATCCCCATGCCTATCGTGACCACTGGGTGGCCCAGCAGTATTTGCCCAGTGGCTTGCAGGGGCAGGCGTTTTATCAGCCATCGAATCAGGGCTGGGAGCGGGATTTAGCAACCGAGGTGGCTCAGCGGCGAGAGGCTCAAATCGCTGCCCTGGCGGAGGGAGATATGGCGGTGCCGGAGGTGTTGAGCTTTGGTCCGGTCAACGCCAGAGCGGAGCGGTGGATTCAGCGAGCCGTGAGCCAAAGTGGGGAAAGGCTGGGAGAGATCCGCGATCGCCTCTTCGACCTCGCCCAATGTCAGCGCCACCATCGAGTATTAGATGCCAAAGCCGGGAGTGGTTTACTAACTTGGGAGGCAGTAAGGCGAGTGCCAGAGGGCCAAGTTTATGCTTGGGTGGCGACCTCAGCGGAGCGAGAACAGTTGCTATCCCAGGCGCTGGACTTGCCGGAGCTGATGCGGCCCCAGGTGCTGGAGCAGCAGATGGGTCAACCGTTGACGGCTGAGCTGACGTTTGAGCGCATTATGGGTCGTAATCTTCTGGCTGGAGTGACATTAACGGATGACTTGACTCAGATGCTTGTGCAACTGTTGGCTCCAGAGGGACGAATTATCTTGGCTGAAGCGTTACCATCTCAAGCTCAGCGACTGTATGACTGGATGGAGCCGAAGTGGTTAAAGGCAGGATTGCGGAAGCGATTGACCGAGGCAGAGGAAGCGCTCTACCAAGATGACGCTCGTTTAAATTGGGATGAGGTCTCGCTACGTCAGGCTTTGGATGCCCAGGGACTCAGCGTAACCCTGGAGCGAGAAGCGACGGCGACTCAGGTACAAATTTCCCAAACTTTGATTGAACATTGGTTTGGCGATCGCCCTGAAAGCTATGCTTCTCGCCTAGGACATGCCTTGGAGGCCGAAGAGATTGCTCAGGTGCGGCAAGTTTTTGAGACGAAGTTGAAGGGCCAGTCGCGACCCTTGAAGGGGGCGATCGCTTGGGTTGTGGCGCAGCGATCAATTTGAGGGCGATCTGGAATCATGGGCTTCGAGGGAAAATGGCCAAGCTGTCTTAGCATGTGGAGGCCTAGCATCTTGGCATCGCGTCAATGTGGTGCGATTGCGGCAGGACTGTAACCGGAACTCTATGGAAACCAATACCTTTATCGCCCACTGGCAAGAATGGGTAACCCTGGCAGGCTACTTCGGCCTAGCTGCCTTCGTAGCCTGGCAGATTTTCACCCGTGACTAATGTGGAAGGGAACCTTCCAGTCTGTCATCGCTTCAGTTCAGGCATTGCGCATCGGTTCAGCGGGCGTATGCAAACTTGTACGCCCTGTGAGGTGCTGTGGCTGACGGGGGCGTAGTCTTGCTGGTCTAACGGCGATAGATTTCGCCACTGTCCCAATCCAAGGCGTAGTCCGTCTCGCTAATACGTTGCCAGGTGATTTGACCAGCCTCGGTTTCTACGAGTGCACGCTCGGTGATGCGAACCACATTGTCCCAGGAGAGATCGGGGCGTTGGAGGAGCTCCTGCAAATCGTGGAGTGCCGCTTGGGCGTGGGTCTCGTTCGCTGACAGGGCATGGTGGGTCATGCGGCGCAGGGGATCCTGCTGGACCGCTGAGAAGCCCTGGTAGACGGCAGCGGTAATCTTGTCCTGGAGCTGGGCTTGGCCGCGCAGTATCTGCTTGCGGACCCCGTCGTCGCTGGTGGCGTACAGGGCTGGCAGGCGGTTCAGGGCATAGGCTCGCACCTGGGCCGGTTGGATATACTCGATGGTGCGGGCGGGCAGGTTTTTGAGTTGGCGTTGGACTTCTTCGTCCACCAGCTTCTCCATGACGTTGACGGAGAACCCTTCATTCGATTGGGCCATGGCTTTTCCAGATTGAGCGCGGTGGTTTGCATTACCAAGTACTCTTTGTTTACCCAATTTGATAAGGGTTCTCACGGTGCAATCTGCTTCTTTGTCTGATGTTGTAAACGGGCGGAAATACACTCAGAACGAAAAAAGGGAGGCTGAATAATCTCTATACGAAATTCAGAGAGCAGACTGAGCTTGGCAGAGCACTCATGACTCAGCTATGGGACTTAAGCCTGAGGTGAAAAGCAGGGTGAAGCTGGACAAAAGGGGTTTATTTTTGAGGTTGGATAGCAAGGCCCTGTTGTGTCTTTTTCGCTAGGCTATGGGCGATCGCGCCATGATGAAGATGGGGAGTCCTAAGCGATGGGCCAAGGCAGATGGCCCAAACTTCCATTTCAAGGCTTGGGGCAAGTCATTCCAGGCGACTGGGGAGAACCCAAACGGTTGCTAAAAATTTTGTAGGCGCTGTCCCACACATTCCAAGTAGAGTGGCTGACTGGATTGCTCCATTAGGGCTTTAACGAGGTGCTTGCCAATGCCTTGTCCGCGCCAAGCGGCGTCTACCACCAGGCTGCCTAATTCTTGCGCGCCTGGAAACTCTCGTAACTGTCCACAGGCAATCACTTGGCTCTGATGCTCAATTACCCAAAACTGGGGCCAGCGAATTTGGGTCGGGTCGAGTTTGGCGCTCAAGACTAAGCGACGGATAGGCCAGAGGTCCTTGGCAGTGGCAGGGCGGAGCTGGCAGTGATTGGGGAGCAGCTGTAGACCTCTGTGGTGACAGGCGGGGCGATCGCAGTCCTTTGAGCGCGACTCAGCGCGATCGCACGAGGCGGAAGCCAAAGAGGATATGCCGCGATTCGGGGGGGCGGCTATGGCGGTAGGCTGCGCGACAAAAACCCGGTAAGTCATCCCAAGAGCAACCCTTCATGACGATGCGTTTGCCCTGCCTGGTTTCGGTGTATTCAAAAATATTACCTGCCATGTCTGCCACACCATAGGCACTGCGGCTGAGGGGAAATTGGCCGACCGCACTGGTGCTGTCTAGACCGGAGCCTCCCCAGTTGGTCGCGTCATCTTGCCAGTCATTGCCCCAAGGGAAATATGCTCCAGTCTCTCCCCGGGCTGCCTTTTCCCATTCCTGGGCTGAGGGCAGACGATAAACCTTTCCATCCTGCTCCCCCTTCCAGGTTGCAAAAGCAACTGTGTCTGAGTAGGACACAAGAACCACGGGGTGCTCTGCTTTGGTCTGGGGAGGCTGATTGTTCTGCCAGAGAAAGGCCTGGACTGAGCTGTAGGGATGGACGAGAAAGCCCTGACGCTGATAGTCCTCGGCTGAGATGGTTGGGACTCGGTGGCCCGTTGCTTGGACAAAGCGGTGGTAATCCGCTTGGGTCACTGGAGAGCGGGCGATGCAGAAGGCTGGCTGGGAGATGCGATCGCGGTCAGCTTCGCGGTCAAACCAGCCCTGTTTGCGTAGGGAGGCTTCGGCAGCGGCTGGGTTGTTGGGCTGGGCAGCGATTGCGGAGATTTGGTATGCGTAATCTCGTTCGGCGCGATCGCTCCCCCGGATGAACTCACCGGTTGGAACGTAGACAAATTCGCCACTGGCTTCGCAGTCCTGTTGGGAAAGCGCCTGGGGCGGTGCTGAGGAGGAGACCGAAGGATTACTGCAGCCCAGGAGGCCAACGGTTAGCGTGAGGAGGGCGATCGCTCCACAGCTGTGCTGTCGCATTGTCCGGACTCTCGGAGAGGGAGTGGGGATACCCCGTACCGTTCGGCATTCTGCACTTTCAGCATCCATGGACTATTCCTTACAGTGAATTTAGGCGAAAGCGGCTGCGAGTACTGGAACTTTACCGCCATGGATCCCAAAGACGAACTACTGGCTAAGCTACGGGCGATCGATGCCGA
>CALLPZ010000282.1 GCA_938015405.1 uncultured Pseudanabaenaceae cyanobacterium | reverse complement strand
GGCTAAGGCGCTAATGTTCAGCGATACCTACCTTGATGGGAGAGCAATCCTCAACCAGGACGATGCCTATGGTCGCAAGCTGATTGAACGGCTTCCCAATGAACGGGTTTGGAGCTATAGCGTTGAATCCGAGGCGGACCTTTACACCAGCAACCTCAACTACGGTGCAGCAGGGGTTGAAGGAACGGTTCACACGCCCAAAGGTGAAGCCAAGTTCAGCTTGCCCCTGGTCGGCCAATTCAACTTGGCCAACTTCTTAGGTGCCCTGGGTGCGGGTTTGCACTTGGGCCTTGAGCTAGAGCAGATGATGGAGGTTTTGCCCAAGTTCACGGGCGTTCCCGGCCGCATGGAGCGAGTCCTCGCGGAGCAAAATGCTGAGAAGCAAGATATTAGCGTGATCGTGGACTATGCCCATACGCCGGATAGTTTGGAGAACTTGCTCAAGGCGGCAAGGCCTTTTATTCCCGGTGAGGTGATTTGTGTGTTCGGCTGCGGGGGAGATCGCGATCGCACTAAGCGCCCTCTGATGGGCGGCATCGCAGCCCGTCTCGCTGACCGGGTCTACGTCACTTCTGACAACCCCCGTACCGAAGATCCCGAAGCCATCCTCAAAGATGTCGTTGCAGGTATTTCTGATGAGGTGAATCCTGTCGTCACTGCTGACCGAGCCGAAGCGATTCGCCAAGCCATCACCCAAGCCAAACCTGGCGACGGCATCCTCATCGCAGGCAAAGGCCACGAGGACTACCAAATCCTGGGCACTGAGAAAATCCACTTCGACGATCGCGAGCAGGCCCGAGAAGCCCTAAACCTACGCACCCAGGGATAAAACAGAACCACCCAATGTAAGGGCGGGTTTAGCCACCAGGATCTGAGTTCAACCAGAATCCCCCAGCCAAAACCCGCCCCAGCCTCTGCTGAGCATCCGCTTTCGTAAGGGCAGGTTTAGCAAACCAATTTTGGACTCCCTCAAAATCACCCGCCAAAACCTGCATCGCCCTAGCCTCTGCACGACCCAGCATCACCAAACTGACCTAACTCGCGTTCAGAATTTCCCGCGAGTCAAAATCAGGCGCAGCCAAAATAAACATCGAAGTGGGCAGCCCTTGGGTCATGGCCTGAACCCCTTGATAGGACTTCTTCATCTTCTCCAGCCCCTCCTCGCCCTCAGGGCTCGCCAGCCCCAGCAAAATCAAATCTGCATACTTCGAGGACTTCCGCAGCACCTCCTCAAAGGGCTTGCCATCAGTGACAATTACCTCCGGCTTAGCACTCAGGCGAAACCGCTGCACCAGGGCATTCAAATTTGCCTGGGCCGCCTGCTCCGCCTGGGCACTGGGCACCGCCAATTTCAAATTGATATCCGCATCACGCCACACCCGACTGGTCTGCAAAATATAGGCGACGATCAGCTTAAAGCCCCCATTGCGCTGCAACTCACTGACCCAAATATCAATGCGCCTCGTCTTACCAAAGCCCAGATCTGCATTGTCCTGAAGAATCATCACATTGCGGCCCTGGCGATAGAAGGTCTGCAACATCTGGCAATAGCGGTCCAGGCGCTCTTCATCCTGGGAACAGCCGAGCAAAACCGTATTGGGAACCACTGGACCTAACCCATAGGTCTGGACTAACTGCTCTGCGCCTTCAAAGGTGTCATTGGCCATCATCACCCTCACCAGGCCTGCAACCCCTCGCTGCTCCATGTAGCTACGAATCGTGGATTCAGACTTCTGCTGCTGTCCCAGCTCCCGCGATCCAGCCGGCAAGATACTCGCCACCGTAATCAAGCCACTGTTATGGGTCAGGGCTCGACCCATCTCAATCAGCGGCCAACGCCGGGTGGGAATACCCGAGAGAATTAGAAAGTGGGGACGCCAATTGCGAGCATCGGTGTGGGGTTCTGGACCGAGCTTAAGGACACTTTGGCGCAGCAACGCCAGCCACAGTCCTCGTCCAACATCTCCCCAGGCACTCTGAATTTGCTGCTGCTTAAGCCAAATAAACACTCCCGTAACAATCAAGGCAGCCAAAATGGTCGCCACGGGATTGATCAGGAACATCACCGCCATGCAGCCCAGGGCACCCAACAAGGACAGGGACCAATGGACGCGGAAGGTGGGCCGAAAGGAAGGGCTTTTAAGGAAGTTTTCTAAGCCCGCCGCCACGTTCAACACCATGTAGGTGGTGAGGAAAAACATAGTCAGGATCGGGGCCAGCAGATTCAAGTCACCCAGAACCACCGATAACAAAACAATCGCTAGCGTCACGATGGTTCCAGTACGGGGCTCGTTTTCAGGGCCATGACCATTGCCTAGCCAGCGGAGAGAGCGTGGGAGGACGCGATCGCGCGCCAAAGCCTGCAAGACCCTAGGAGCCCCCAAAATGCTGCCCAATGCACTAGACAAAGTCGCTCCCCAAACCCCCAGGGAAATCGCCGGTCCCCATAGGGCCATCTTCTCCATCACAAAAGAATCAGCCAGCAGGGTCCTGCCATCCGCCCAATTGGCCAAGAAAAACGGAATGATCATATAGACCAAATAACCACTGCCCACCGCCAGGAGCGTGCCCTTTGGGATAGCGCGGCTCGGATCCTTGAGATCACCGGACATACCCACGCCGGACATAATGCCCGTCACTGCTGGGAAGAAGACCGCAAACACCACCCAGAAAGACTCTTGGTTCATGTTGACCGCATCGGGAATCTCCGTCACCGACGGTACCGGGCCACCCGCGAAAAACGACAGCAGCGAGACAATGATCGCCCCCATAATCACGTACTGAATCTTGACTGCGAATGCAGCAGACTGAATCGCCACCCCCGCCACCAAAATGGCAGTGATAATGCCCACCATCGTCTGATCCAGCATGGGAAAGGCCCCCACGAGGCTCTCGCTGAAACCAATCACATACAGCGCAATGGATAGGGTCTGGGCGATATAGAGGGGAATGCCCACAGCTCCACCGACCTCAAACCCCAAGGAGCGGCTGATCATGTTGTAGGCCCCGCCAGTGCCCACCAAACGGTCCGTTGCAATCTCCGCAATGGACAGGGCTGTCAGAAACGTAATGGCAGTGGACAGCGTCACGATCGCCAGCGTCCCGACCAAGCCCACCTGGCCCACAACCCAGCCAAAGCGCAGATACATGATCACGCCAAGGATGGTCAGAATAGAAGGCGTATAGACCCCACCAAAAGTCCCTAAGCCAGTCGTACTAGGGGATTCTGTGTCCTTATCCTTGGAAAACGTGGCTTCAGAGGAAGCTTTTCCGAGCTTTTTCATAGTGAAATCTAAGCGCCTACGCAATCCAGCGCGACAAATAACAGGTAATCCAAAACGGAAGGCTTGAAAACGAGTCTCATCTAGTTGAGCCAATCCAGCGAGGGTTCACTTCAATACGGTGGATGCCACCTGGCTCGAAGCCCTAGACTCAACCAGCCAAGACAGCCCTTCACGCTAAGCCTCAAGAGCAAGGACGAGCCCGCATGAAGAGTAAATTATGTGACATAAAACCAATAGACGGTCCAGTGTAACCAACAGCAGGCTTGCGGCTTCAATAGTCACCTCGGCCCCTTAACTTATCGTAAAAATGACGGCCCGATGGCTGGCATCCGACGAAACCTACGCTGAGACGTCGCCAATTCTCGGACAATTCAAGCTCGAATCCACCTCACACTCCCCAACCCCAAAAGCATCGCCTCCTAAGCCCAAGAGGATACTTAAGCCTCGCTAATCCGTTCAGCCACTCGAAGACCTCAACAGAACATATTCATTCCCGGCCAAATTACAAATCACCGTAATGCTGTTGAAGAGAGCAAGGTGATTACACGGGGAATCCTGATTTTGCTTGACTAGAGCAAGTCTCTGGGTTCCGTGGAACAGCCATGGTTGTAACAGAATTGCCAAGTTAGATTGTGGAACATTGGAGATGCTTATGGGTCGGTTCCTATGGGCCTGCGTTTTCTCCACAGCTAGGTGTTAACTTTTTAATAGTGAAACCTTGAGCCAGCTAAATTTCATTTGTTAGCTTCCATGGAACTTTCATCCGTGTCTTCCCTCGAGTCTCAGGTTTCCCCCCAGATGTCTGCTGAATTAGCTCAAAGTCAATCGGCAGATGCAGATAAGCCTGGGACAGAGTTGATCCATAGCCTTGAAGCTCAGATGCAACCCCAAGCCCATAGCGGCAAAACTGTGACTGAGTTTCGCAGCACCTTTACCGACTGCATGGAAATGTATGCCAATGCAGCCACGGTCGCTCAGTACCTAGACGGACACCAAGACTGGTTCCGGCGCTGTGCTTCGCCTATGGAAGCAGAGGCCATTGGCGCAACGGGCTATGCCTTGAGCCTAGGTCGTTTTGGTTCAATGGGTTATAACATCGAGCCTAAGATTGGCTTAGACCTTTTGCCCCAAGATGCAGGGGTCTATCGCATTCGCACCATTGAAGTGCCCGACTATCAGCCTGTTGGCTACGATGTCGATTTTCAGGCTGCACTTGAGCTCAACGAGCATGAGCCGAATGAAGAGAAGCTGAATGTGGATTGTCTCACCCGGGTTGAATGGACCCTGGACCTGGGCGTGTCCATTGAATTCCCCCGCTTCATTCGCGTTTTGCCAAACAATGTCGTCAAGGGTACCGGCGATCGCCTGCTCCACCAAATCGTGCGCCAAATCTCCCGCCGCCTTACCCA
>CALLPZ010000281.1 GCA_938015405.1 uncultured Pseudanabaenaceae cyanobacterium | reverse complement strand
GCTGATATGATTCCAGGAAATCCATCTAGGAAAAGATTTAGATTCAATGCCTCTGTTGACGTCAAGAAAGCGTCGGCGTGGAGCAATGCTCCGTCGTCCGGCTTGGGCAGATACTGCCTATCCCGATTTCACCGGTATGTTTAAGCGCAGCCTATCTAGGCTTCGCCTTTCGCCCAGTTGGGCCCTATGTATTCCCCTCGCATTAGTTGTACTAGCGACTTGGAATATTCCTGCTAATGCGCAGGATGCCGTGACCCTAGAGGGCGCAGAGCTGAACAAGGCTATCTTGGACAACCTCTGGATCTTCATCGCAGGTGTGTTGGTCGTCTTCATGAACGCAGGCTTCGGCATGCTGGAGACGGGCTTCTGCAGGCAAAAGAATGCCGTCAACATCCTGACCAAGAACCTCATCGTCTTCGCCCTAGCAACCTTGGCCTATTGGGCTTTGGGTTATGGCTTGATGTACGGCTCAACCAGCACGGGGTTCATTGCCTTTGGCAACTTCTTCCTGTCTGGTCTGGACTTAACGGCCCCCATCGACCCTGCAGGTGGCAACTATTTGACCCCGGCAGTGGACTTCTTCTTCCAGGCCGCTTTCGCAGCAACCGCAGCAACCATCGTTTCTGGTGCAGTTGCTGAGCGAATCAAGTTTGTTGATTTCATCATCTTCAGCATCGTCCTGACTGCTGTTGTGTATCCCATCTCTGGCCACTGGGTCTGGGGCGGCGGTATGCTCTCCAGCATTGGCTTCTTGGGCGAAGATGTTGGCTTTAGCGACTTTGCAGGCTCCACCGTGGTTCACTCCGCAGGTGGTTGGGCAGCCCTTGTCGGTGCTGCTTTCCTCGGCCCCCGCATCGGCAAGTACCGCGAAGATGGCAGTGCTGGCGCTTTGCCTGGCCACAACATGTCTATTGCCATGTTGGGTTGCCTGATTCTCTGGATCGGCTGGTTTGGTTTCAACCCTGGTTCTGAGCTGTCTGCAAGCCTGAACGTTCCTTACATTGCTTTGACCACCAACCTCGCTGCAGCAGCGGGTGGTGTGGCTGCCACTGTGACTTCCTGGGCGGTTTCTGGTAAGCCTGACCTTTCCATGGTGATTAATGGCATCTTGGCTGGTCTGGTTGCTATCACCGCAGGTTGTGCTGGCGTCTCTCCCTTGAGCGCTGTCATCATCGGCTTGGTTGGCGGCGTACTGGTTGTCTTCTCCGTCTTCTTCTTCGACTCCATTCAAATTGACGACCCTGTGGGTGCAACCTCGGTTCACCTCGTCAATGGCATCTGGGGCACCCTAGCAGTTGGCCTGCTGGACAAAGAACTGGGTCTGTTCACCGGCCACGGTGCAACTCAGCTCATTGCTCAAATCATCGGCATCCTCACCATCGGTGGCTGGACTGTTCTTTGTAGCGTCATCGTTTGGGGCGCAATTCGCGCGGCATTCGGCATGCGCGTTTCCCAAGAAGAGGAAATCATCGGTTTGGACATCAGCGAGCACGGCATGGAAGCCTATAGCGGTTTCTCTAAGGAAGCTGGCGTAGGTTCTGCGGTTTCTACTCGCACCTAATTCTCGAAAAATACTGTTCCATGGCCTTGACTGCTTAGGGTTTCACCTCTGATTCAAATCATTGGTATGGAATAAAAAAGGGCGTAGCTCTCTCAATTGAGGGCTACGCCCTTTTTCATTGGGGCACCTATATAGAGCGCTACTGCCCTCAATTGGGCAACCTCAAGGCAAACATCGACCCCTCATGCCATCTGCTCTATCGAAGCGAGAGCAAGCAAGAATGTCCTACGGGATGTGATGAGGGCTATGGCAACATGGCAGCAAGAAATAGGCAGATAGGCTCGAAAAGCCCATCCCTGCTGGCGCAATGTCGCCAATGAGCAACATTAAGTTTGCTTCGGTGTGAGGAGGGCTGAAGAAGCTATAGCCGCAAAAACATTGCTCTTGGCCTGCCTGTAGCAACGTTTTCGAGGGTGAAGGCTAGCATCATTACCGTAGTCTCCCAGCAGGGTTCAGACCATTCATCACCACGATCCCCTGAAAAACTACGCATCTTTTTCAAAATGCTTTAAGCTATTGGGCACTTATTGGGAGAGGCTTTGAGCCCAGTCTTGATGCCAAGGCAGTCTATCCCTGAGCGCTCTAGCTAACTATCGTCCATCGCTGAATCAGCAACGGGTCGGGATATGCCAAGGGGACACTGAGCTCAATTTGTTGAAGATCAAAATCGATCTATGAATCCACAGCAAAAGCAATCACGTCGCCGCCGTCCCCGCCATCGAGGCCCCATGCCCTATCGCTATGATCGCCGTCGTCCAGCCTGGGTTCCCCTCTCCCTCGTAGCCAATGGCATTCTCCTCAGCTGGTTAGGCAGCAGCCTCGTTCAACCCGAGCTCTATAACCAGCGACAGGTCCAAGCCTTTCCACTGCGCAGCAATCTCTTCAGTGGTGCCTCCAGCGACACCGCGCGCAACGCAGCCTTCCCCATAGAGACAACGTCACGCTTGGCCCAAAGCGCAAGCCCCTCTGGCGTCCGCCTCACCTATGACCAATGGGTGGAACAGCTCAAGCAAGAAGCCAGCGCCATCGCCCTACAAAAGGCCAGCAATCTCAGTATTCTGGCCGGGGACTCCCTCAGCCTCTGGTTTCCAGAGAACCTCTTACCCAAAGACCAGATTTGGCTCAACCAGGGCATTTCTGGCGAGACTTCCCAGGGCCTAATGCGCCGCCTAGGCCTGTGGAAAGGCCTCCAGCCCCAGCGTATTTTTGTCATGATTGGCATTAACGACCTGTTGAAGGGCACCTCTCCTGACCAAGTCCTCAAGAATAATCGGGCCATTGTGCGCCAGCTACGCAAGACTCACCCCAAAGCAGATATCGTGTTGCAATCTGTTTTGCCCCATAGCGGCCCCCAAGCCTCTTGGGAAGGGCGAAGAAAGCTAGATCGCATCCCCAATACTCAAATTATTCAGTTCAATCGCAAGCTCGCTGCGATCGCCAAGGCAGAGAAGGTCCACTACCTCGAGCTCAATCCTCTCTTCACCAATGAGAAAGGGTTTATGCGCCGAGAGCTCACCACGGATGGTCTCCACCTCAACCCCCAGGGCTATCTCGTATGGAGCACGGCGATGAACTTCTTCAGTCTCCAAGAACTGGAAGACGAATCATCAGCCAAAGCAGCAGCACCGCCCTCCAATCCTTCCCCTAGCGCCACCACTGCAGTTGACCAGCCAGCAGCTAGCTCCACCGCCCAGGCCGATGCCATCCAAGCGACATCATCCAGCTCCGCTGAGACCGTGATCGCCCCAACCCAGCCCATCCCAGCCGCCCAAACCGCACTCTCCACACCGCTCACCCAGCCCTCCATCGAGCCAAAACCCACCGCGGCAGCAGATGCAAGTGATACCGCTAAGACTCCCAAGCCATAGAGCAGTCCAGAGGCAGCCCCAGGGAAAAACTAGAGGGATTTAAGAACCACCTCGTTCGGCTAGACCCTATGATGTGATTAACATTGACGAATCCAGAGTGCCCTTGCATCTCTCGGCTTCTGCTTCCAAAACTCGCATCACAACACCTATGGATACCAAAGCCTTCAAGCGTGCGCTAAACCATTCTGATCGCTACACCCGCAATGGATTTGGCCACAAGGAAGAAGTCTCCGGTGCGATCGAGTCTGCCTATCAAAGCGATCTGATCCAGGAGATTCGCGACAATAACTATGTGCTCAAGCGAGGCCAAGTCACCATTCGCCTCGCCGAGTCCTTTGGCTTTTGCTGGGGTGTGGACCGGGCCGTGCAAATTGCCTATGAAACCCGCAAGCATTTCCCCACAGAGAAGCTTTGGATCACCAATGAGATCATCCACAATCCCTCTGTGAATGGCCATCTGCGGGATATGGGCGTGCAATTCATTCCTGTTGAGAATGAAATCAAGGACTTCTCTGTCGCCGACGAAGGCGACGTTGTCATCTTGCCGGCCTTCGGGGCTAGCGTGCAGGAAATGCAGCTACTGGATGAGAAGGGCTGCCATATCGTCGACACCACTTGCCCCTGGGTTTCCAAAGTGTGGAACTCCATTGAGAAACATAAACGGGTCAACCACACCTCCATCATCCATGGCAAATACAAGCATGAGGAAACGGTTGCCACAAGCTCCTTTGCCGATGTCTATTTGGTGGTCTTGAACCTGGATGAAGCTCAGTACGTTTGCAACTACATCTTGAATGGGGGAGACCGGGAAGAATTTTTAGCGAAGTTTGCCAATGCTTATTCCGAAGGCTTTGACCCCGATCGCGACCTAGATCGTCTCGGCGTCGCCAACCAAACCACCATGCTCAAGGGCGAAACCGAGCAGATCGGCAAGCTATTCGAGCGCACCATGATGCAAAAGTTTGGTCCGGTGGAGCTCAACAACCACTTCCTGGCCTTCAATACCATTTGTGATGCCACCCAAGAGCGGCAGGATGCGATGTTCCAGCTGGTGGAGGAAAAACTGGATCTGATGGTGGTGATTGGCGGTTACAACTCATCTAATACGACCCACTTACAGGAAATCGCGGTGGAGCGAGAGCTAACCTCCTATCACATCGATTCTGATGAACGTATTGGCCCCGGCAATCGCCTCTCCCATATGCCGCTCCATGGCAGTGAACCAGCAACAGTTGAGCCCTGGCTCCCGGGTGGGGAAATTGTGGTGGGCATAACCTCTGGGGCTTCGACGCCGGACAAGGTTGTAGAAGCCGTGATTGAGAATATCTTTGCGATTCAGAATGCAGCGGTCGCAGTTTAGTGCTGTGCGCGCATCGCCTGTCGCGATGCGCGCCACTTCAATTCAGCGCCACCTCAGACTGGAGATACCTGCAATTTAGCGAGGCCGGGGGAAAGTTAGCGATCGCCAATTTGGGCCTGAACCCACGCCCAATCCTCCGGTCGATTGCAGTTGAGTAAATGTTCAGCAGGCCAGTGGTTGAGCGCAGCAACGTTCAACTCAGTGAGCCAGCCTTGAAATGAGCGCACACCCCGGGCAACTGCTTCATCCAAGGCAGTCGCACAGCGCCGCCGATAGAAACCACAAAGGGGCTCCCAATTAACTTGCTTTTGCTGAGGAACTTCAGTGGCTCGCTTCGCCGCCATAGCCGCAGGGGGTAGGTAAGCATCTACCTCTGCGGGCAGTTTAGGCAAGTCTGCCATGGCACAGGCCAGATCCTCGGCAGTTAGCAGGGGCAGGTCGCAAGCCAGAAGCAAAACCCACTCTATTTCCATCGACTTGAACCATTCCAGGCCCTGGGAAAAAGCAACGAGTGGACCTTTAGAATCCTCTTCTAGCAACAGCTCGCAACCCTCCGTTAATAGCGGCTGATAATCAGCTCGGGTGGCGATGACTAAAGTGTGAGGGCTTCCCCAAGGCTCGCCAACCGTCTGAACAAGCCGACAAGCGCGTGTCAGCAGGGCCTCTCCCTGAAGCTGGAGTTGTGCCTTATCTTCGCCCATGCGACGACTGCGGCCACCGGCCAAAACAATGGCAGCCAGCCCCGATTGCTGCGGGGTTAAGCCAGCACTCAAGCCAAGGCCTCCAAGTCTTGTTTGGCTAAGGTGAGCTGCGCCGCTGCCCTGCCGCTCGTCAGGATTTCTTGAGCAAGGTCGATGCCTTCCTGTAGCTCTGTTACCACTGCCATCTGCCAAAGGTAGAAGCCTGCATTCCACAGCAGGGCTGGCCAGAGTGACCCAGCAGATTCCACCTCTCCTGCTAAGCAGGCTTGAGCCTGGAGGGTCCATTGTTCAATCCCCCCATAGGCCACCTCTGTGCCACCGAGGTCATAGTCCTGGGGATGAAGCAGCAATCGTTCATGGCTTCCTCCCTGGTGAATGCTAATGATGGCCGTGCGATCGCGGGGTAAATCACAGCTCCCCTCCAGTCCCTTGACCATGATGAAATCCTCACAGCCTCGCAGGGCTAGGGTTGATACTAAGCGCTCCTCCGTCGGTGGATGGACATAACCCACGACTAAACGCGATCGCCCTTGATAGGCATTCCAGACTAACTCCAGAGTCGCCAAGGGCGGGCGCTTACCCAACTCCTCTCGATACCCGGTCAATCCTTCTGCCAAGGGGAAATGATTCGGTAAATAGACCAAGCCCAGGCCAGTTTTCTCCAGTACCTGGTGGAGTTGCTCTAAACTCAAACCGCTCCAATCCACCCCTAGCTGCTGCCACAACTGCACCAAGGGAACGCCATATTTTGTTGGCATCATCTTGCCCCCATGCATCAGCACAGGGCATTGGGCAGCAGCCAACACCAACGCAACCAATGGAGCAACAGGAGCAGTGCGGGCTCTGCCATCAAACGGACTCCCCAAAACTAAAACGGGCCGTTCCGCTGAGATAGGTTCAACCCGAGGCCCCAGCTCCCCATAGGCATCCAATAAACCAGCCATTTCCTCAGGGGTGGGGCGACGAATCCGATGGGCGATCATAAAGGCCCCGATTTGAGCCGGGGTCGCTTCCTGGGTGAGCATCAGATGAGTGGCTAAGGCCGCCTCACTGCGGGTCATGGACTTACTGGTGTGGGTTCCACTGCCAACTTTTTTCAACAGGTCACGGAAAACTGCGCTCATGGGCGGCTACGCTCGTTCGAAAAAGAAGGGATTACCCAGGTCTTATTCTCTGGGCACGCGCTATATCCTACCCCCAGCTACCCCCTAAAAAGAAGCGGGCAAAATATGAGTCCCATGGCTTTGGGCCAGGAAGCGACGGGTCAAATCGCAAAAATGCTTAATGGGCGGGATTTGTAGGCGATCGTGGGTTGTCACCAGCACCACTTCGCGACTGAGCTGGGGATGGGCCAAATCACGAATGATCAGGCTGTCATCGGCGCGAGCATCTGCCAAAGCCATTTGGGGCAACAGCGCCACAGACTGGCCTTGGCGAACCATACCGCGGAAAGCATCCAGGGTATTCAACTCAACCGCAGCGCGAAGTTCCAGGCCCTGTAGGTTGAATTGCTCTTGGACCAGGCGTTGCATGCCATAGCCATCTTTAAAGACCACTTGGGGATAGCGAGCCAGGTCTGTCCAGGGAATCATTTGGAGTTGAGCCAGGGGATGGTTGGCTGCCATCAACACCTGAATGGGCTCATCGTACAAATATTCCACGGCCACTTCTGCATTGCGCGTGAGAAACGGATTATTCATCACAATGGCGATATCGACTAAGCCATCGCGAAGCACCTTGAGGGCGCGATCGCTACCCAGGGCCGTCACCCGCAGCTGAGTACGGGGATAATCCTGGCTAAACTGCTCCAGGATTGGGGGGAGATCATGGGCACAGAGAGAGGAAATTGCCGCAACGCAGAGCTCTGGCTGCTCTCCTCGACGCAGCACATCTAGGTCATCTAAAGCCTGTTTCCACTCCTGGCAAATCCGGCGGGCCCGGGGCATAAACTGCTCCCCCCCCAGGGTCAACTTAGCCTTTGCACCTCGGTGAAACAGGGGGAGATCCACTGCCACTTCAAGGGACTGAATCTGCCGACTCACCGTAGATTGGGTTACCCCACAACGCTGAGCAGCCTGTTGAAAACTGCCCGTTTCTGCCACGGCTAGAAAGGCCTGGATTTGCTCTAATCGCATGAATTTCTCAGCTGTCGATCGCTAACAAGACCCAGAGCCCTAAGTATTGCCAACGTCTAAAGCTATCAAAGTTATGGGATGAGATTCCGTCAAAATCACGACCAAATGGCGAGCTCCTAGTCAAAAACTGCCATTCCTTCAGCCAAATTCCCTGAATCTCAACGGTCAAGACCATCGAAAGAGAGTCATAAGGCCCCAAAGCTAGCTGGGGTTACGCAAGCGCTCCCAGCCCTTCTCCGAGAAAAAACGGAGAAATAAGTTAGCTCCTCTACGTCTCTTTGGCAAAGAAACCTGGGCACCCTAAATACTGAGTCCATCACCGGATCTATGGGGCATTTTCTTCTCTAGATCCATTGAGATTCACTGGAAAGGCATGGCCTTCCCATGGATCGCAGTCAGGGTTTGCAACGCGTCCAGCCGTTGAATCAAACCACCAGTGTTATGCAAGGTCTAACTCGTACCCAGCTTGAGGTCGGTGTCTCCCCAGAGGAGCTCATCCATCAAATCCAGACCATCATTCAATCCCAGCTCAACGGACGCATTTACATCCGCAGTGCCGCAGAAAGCTGGCATCTCGATTTTCGAGTCGGACGCCTCGTTTGGGCCAGTGGGGGAAGCCACCGATTTAGACGCTGGCAGCGATCGCTCAAACGCTTCTGCCCCGATCTAAGCCCCACCAAGGTTCAGCTGCGGGAAAAAGTCATCTTTGACCATTGGGAATACCTCGCCCTCACGGTGATGATCAAGCGCCAACAAATCAATCGTGAACATGCGATTGAGCTGGCCCGGATCACCATGCTGGAAGTGCTGTTCGATATCCTGCAAAACAGCCCACAGATCAAGGAAATTTCCCACACCACCGATCGCCAATCTCTGGTGGAAGATCCCCTAGCGCTGTTCAGCCATGCAGAACTCCTAAGCGAAGCCAAGCAAAAGTTTGCAGCTTGGCATGCCCTGGGATTAGGCAAGGTCTCCCCCAACCTCGCCCCCACCATTCGAGACATGGAGGGTCTGGCTAGCTCTACCTCCCCCAAAACCTATCGAACCCTGCGCAGTTTGCTCAAAGGCCAGCTCTCCTTTCGAGATCTGAGCCTGATCATGAGCCATGACTTGCTCATCTTGGGTCGTAGCATCGTCAGCTATCTGCGCCGAGAGCTGGTCAGTCTCAAAACACTGCCCGATCTCGAAAGTCCCTTTGCTGCATCGGGCAAAGAAGTCCCCGCCAAGACGGTCGAGAACTTACCCCTCGTATTCTGCATCGATGACAGCCCCCAAATTTGCTACATCATGGAGGAGACACTGCGAGCTGCAGGCTATCGCTGTCAAACGATTCAAGATTCGATCCAAGCCCTGCCCAACTTAATTCGCCACAAGCCCGATCTGATTTTCCTCGACTTGATTATGCCGGTGGCAAATGGCTATGAAATTTGTAGCCAGATTCGTCGCGTGGCAGCCCTGCGTAAGATTCCCGTGATTATCCTCACTGGCAATGATGGAGTGGTGGATCGGGTGAGGGCCAAGGCTGTAGGGGCAACGGATTTCATGTCCAAGCCCGTCGATCCAGAACGGGTCGCCCAGGTCGTCAGCCGACATATCAAAGCAAACGCCAAGTAACTGCCTGTGGGCCAGGGGCGAGTTGGGCAGGGCAAGCTGGGCAACTGTACAGAAAGGATCGCTAGGACCATTCTGCGATCGCCTGCAACAGTGACTCTTCGGCGAGGCCGGACTGCGCTTCAGCGAGGCGCTGCAAACGGGCCAAGCCCCCCGCAGGATCCAAGCGGCGCAGGGCTGCCACGATGTGAAAACTCAAACCTGGAGAGGGGTCTTGCAAGAAGGGGCAAAGGGCTTCAAAGCTAGAAGCCAAACCGAGCTGTCCCAAGGCCAAAGCGACAGCACGCTTGAGTGCGGCATCGGTCTGAGCAAAAATGGACGGCAGGCACAACTCCAACGCTTGGGCTGCCTGGGCTAAGGGCTGGGGCGCTCGTAGACGCCCCAACACCACAATAATTTCCCGAGCGAGGGGCAAGGCGACCCCTGGAAAATCGGGCTGGGAGGTTTTGAGCTGGTCAGACTCAGCCAAGCATCGGTCTAACTGACTCAGCAAAAGCTCAACGGCTTCTGAAGATTTACTCCACCCCAGGGCCCGCACCGCCTGAAGTTGCAGCACCAACGGACAATGCTCTTCGACCAACAGGGCTATCAATGCCTGACGAGCAACACCACTGTCTAACCGTCCCAGGGCAACAATGGCCTGTTCCACCACCTGGGGATTGAGATCCTGGAGGAGCAGAGCGATCGCTTCATCCAAAGCCACACCGGGTAAATGAGCAGCTCGAGAGCCCACAGCCCTCACGGCCAATCGTCGAACCCCACTGTCATAGTCCTGAAGCGCAGCCAGCAGGGCAGGGGCAATCGCTGGATGGGCAAAGCCCCCGAGGGCATCGATCGCCGCAGCCCGCACCGAAGCATCCCCATCATCCACAACACTGAGCAAAAGCTCGACCAATTCGCAGGCTTCGCTTTGGACATCAATTCGGGCAAGCACCTGCACCGCTAGCAATCGAGTTTCCGGCTGTAACAACAACTTTTCTAGGGCAGGCAGCGCAGATTGACCTCGATTGGCCAAGGCTAGGGCCGCCACACTTTGCATTTC
>CALLPZ010000280.1 GCA_938015405.1 uncultured Pseudanabaenaceae cyanobacterium | reverse complement strand
AATGAGATCCTGCATTTCTGCCTGGGGCAGATAAGCCGTGACCTCATCCCAGCCCGTCCAGTTGTCCTTGCCGTCATACCCCAGAATTTGTCCCCGGCGACCGCTCAGCAACCGCAGAACTCCCGAGGTAAACTCCATCGGCACCGAAATAACAACCGAGAGAATAGGCTCCAACAGCGTGGGCTGACAACCCGGCATTCCCTGCTGCATGGCAATGCGCGCGGCCTGTTTAAAGGCCTGCTCGGAGCTATCCACAGAATGGTAAGAGCCGTTAGTGAGGGTCACTGCAACATCTACCACGGGGAAACCCAGGGGACCATGGCCCAGGTATTCTCGCACGCCCGTTTCGACGCCAGGAATGTACTGCTTAGGCACCACGCCGCCGACAATGCGCTGGTCGAAGTTAAAGCCAGTGCCCCGGGGCAACGGTTGGATATCAATGAAGACATCGCCAAACTGACCGTGTCCCCCGGTCTGATGCTTATAGCGACCGTGGACATTTTGGCCACGCTTGCGAATCGTCTCCTTGTAGGGGACTCGGGGCACATGGGTGACCATGGGCAACTTGTACTTGCGCTGGAGCCGAGCCAGGTTCACCTTGAGATGAATTTCGCCCTGGCCCCACAGGATCACTTCATGGGTATCGCCATGTTGCTCCCAATGGACCGAAGGATCTTCATCCTGAAGACGCTTGAGGGCGGTGCTCATTTTGACTTCATCATCGCGACGCTCTGGGGCGATCGCCAGCGCATACACCGGATGCATGGGCTCAATCCCTGGCAGAGAAAGCTCCGCATCTTCTTCCATCGTGAGGGTATCGCCCGTCTTCGCCCCCTCTAATCGGGCGACTGCAACGATATCCCCAGCCTGGGCCCGAACGACCCCCATATGTTGCTGGCCCATCAGGCGATAGAGACCGCTGGAGCGATCGCCATTCAAGGTCATGCCATCACTCAGCTCCCCCTGCCAAATGCGCACGAGGGACAGCTTGCCCGCCTGGGGCATGTAGAACGTCTTCAGCACCTGGGCCACGGGCTGATCCGACTTGCCCACCCCTCTACGCTCAGCAGTTTCTTCGGGGCTAGGCGTTTCCAACGCTAAGGCATCGAGCAAAGGACGCACGCCCAAATCTTGATCGGCCTGGCCAAAGAACACCGGCACAATCAGGTCTGCACCCAGCTCCCACTTCAAGTCTTTTTGAATATCTTCGGGCTTAGGCTCCCGTTCCTCCATCAGCGTCTCTAACAGCTGATCGTCAAAACTGGACAGAGCATCCAGCATTTCTTCTCGGGCCAGTAGCTCCTCTTCGCGCAGCGCCTCGGGCAGGGCCATGGGGGTCGCCGGGCTGTGGTCTTCGTAATGGAAGGCCTTTTCGTTAACAAGGTTGATAAAGCCCACCAAGTCTTCGCCCTGGTGAACGGGATATTGGTGGGGCACCAGAGGACGACTGGAAACAGACTGCAAAGTATGCAGCACATCCATGAAGCGGTTCTGGTTGGCCCGATCCATCTTGTTAACAAAAACAAAATGGGGGATCTCCCAGTCATCCAAAAACTTAAATAGAGGCGAGAGGGTGAGCACCCGGTCGATATCGGGCTCACAAACAACGATCGCCGCATCCACACCAATCAAGGCATTCCAGCTTTCCTGGGCAAATTCAATCGAGCCCGGACAATCAACAAAATTAAAGCGCAGCTCACCGAAATCGGTAAAAGCTGCGCTTATTTCTACGCTGGTTTGGCGATCGCGAGCTTCTGCGCAACCATCTCCAACGGTATTTCTATCTTGAATCGACCCCTTTCGGGAAATCGCCTCGCTAACAAAGAGTAGGCTTTCTAACAGTGTTGTTTTACCACTGGAATAGGGACCAACAATCGCCAGGTTCCGGATGCCAGACACAGCTTTACCGTGCATACATGCCTCCTTGGGGTGTAGGCCAAAGGCCGTTCACCATCCATATAGGGTGAAGACAGGGCAGCAGGACAGGTTGCTAATGATAGGGAATGTGAGTAGAGCAATCCCAATAAATTAACCAGCACTGCTGCAGTGCCTATTCGGACCCTAACGCGAGGGGGATCACCGAAACTTCGGTTCGACATGGATTTTAAGCAAATCGTTTTGGCCCATGAACCTAGGTGAGGCTTTGGATCATTAGGTAAAGCAGTTGTAACGCCACCGAGACCAATCGAGACGTTTAGCGATGACTCTCAGGCCGGCGAAAAGTCAGGGTAATGGCTCCCTGTCCGTAGGTCTTGGCCCCGCCCATACCCATCAGCCGCACTTCTCCCTCCGCACCAATCTCAACGGACAGCTCAATTTCATCCAAGCGCAGCCCTTCACGCTTTTGAGTCTGGCTTTCTGCTTGGTCAAAAATGCGGCCCATGGCATTGATAAACTGGCCCATGCGTTGCTCCAGCTTCTTCGTACTGACGGGTTGAGCACTCGGTTCTACAAAACGCTGGTGGGCAGAATGGATTCCTTTACCCGTGCGAAGGGTGCCTTCAGGCAGACTTGGGCCGGGCGCTGGGGGTTGAGCGTTACTGGTAACGACCCAAATGGTTTCTTCCGTCATGGCTGCTTGCTTGTCTTGAAAGGACTACAGAAAGATTGTGCCGACCATTGTGGCGATCGCTCCCCGCCCTCGCCAGGGGGCCAGAACCATGCCTAACTCAGCTGTCATCTGCGAGCGGTTCAAGCCAGCGCCAGGCCAGCGCCACCAAGCCAGCACCATGAATTTCAAGACAGTAGCAAACGCAACCCACACTGCGGATGATGTGGCGGTTGCTCTAACGCTATGGTGAGAAGCTGAATTTCTTATTTCGTGATTTATCCATCGTGACCATACGCCATCGCTTCATCAGCCAAACCATCGCGGCACTTTTGCTCAGCGCCACTGCTTTAACAGCCTGTAATTCTGCCCCAGATGCTGCCAAGGATGGCGCAGAGACAGCAGAAGTTGCCCAGACCGGAGATAGCGATCGCACAGAGAAAAACGTCCTAGTCGTCGGTGCAATCCCCGACCAAGACCCCGAGAAACTCAACCGTCTCTACGACAAATTGACGACCTATCTGGCTGAAGAACTGGATGTAGAAGTCCAGTACAAGCAAGTCACGGATTATCCTGCTGCAGTGAGTGCCTTTAAGGTGGGAGATTTAGATCTGGTTTGGTTTGGCGCTTTGACTGGCGTCCAGGCGCGGCTTCAGGTGGACGGAGCCAACGCGATCGCCCAACGAGACATTGATGACGAATTCACCAGCGTCTTTATTGCCAACACTGACAGCGGCATTGAGCCCTTTGACAGCGTGGACGGCCTCACTGCGCTCAAGGACCGTCGCCTAACCTTCGGTAGCGAGTCTTCCACCTCGGGTCGCCTCATGCCCCAGTATTTCATGGAGCAGGCAGGCGTCACTTTGGCGGATCTCCAGGGACAGCCCGGTTTTTCTGGCTCCCATGACACCATCTTAGAAGTAGTTCAAGCAGGCAGTTATGAGGTGGGTGCAATGAACTCGCAGGTTTGGACCAGCCGCCTAGAAGAGGGCAAGGTGGACGAGAGCAAAGTTCAGTTGATTTTCGAAACGCCCAACTACTACAACTACCACTGGATTTTGCAGCCCAGCGTGGACGAACGCTTTGGTGAAGGCTTCAGCGATAAAGTCCAGCAGGCATTTCTAGATCTGGATTCTAGCGATGAAGACCAGGCCGATATTCTCGACCTATTTGGTGCTGAGAAATTCATCGCC
>CALLPZ010000279.1 GCA_938015405.1 uncultured Pseudanabaenaceae cyanobacterium | reverse complement strand
TGCGGGTGACTCTGTGACCTTCGATCTGTTATCTGATGGCCGCAGCGACTATGTCTTTGGTACTGGTACCAATGTAGATGGCTTGCAGCATGTGGTTGGCTACGAGTACACCGATGACCTAGGCGAGAACTGGATTATTCTCGGTTTCGAAGACCTGTACGGTGAGCTGGATGCTTCCGGCATTGATGCTGCCACGGGCTTGGAGAACGAAGGCTCTGACCGTGACTTCAATGACGTTGTGATTGCGGTGAGGGGCTTGTCTGCTGAGTCCGCATCTGTGCCTGAGCCTGGCATGGTGATGGGCTTGGCGGGTGCTGCTGCCATGGGTGCCCTGCGTCGCCGCAAGTCTGCGAAGTAAGGGGTACGAAGTCTGTGTAAATGACTGGCAGTCTGGGCTCTTTCGGGCCTGGGCGGCAGTGGGGGCAAGGTTTGTCCCCACTGCATTGAGATGATTTTGCCGAGAATATTGGGGGTTGGAATGGCGATCGCCACCGCTACGGGCGATCGCAAATTCCTCCCGAGATTGCTCCGAGAAAACAAATTGTGAAAGCTGCAAATTGCGGAATCACGACATAAAAATTTGCAGTATACAAAGCGGGCCAAACGGCTAAAACCCTTTGGCTGAGAGGAGTGATGAACTCTCTACCCGCAAGACTTTTGCCACTGAGTCGAAGAGACGGTGTCTACCTCGGTTGAAGTCACCGATTCGGCAGTTCAACTGCCTCGGATTGAATTTAACCCGCCTGTTCAACCACCTTCTTTTTGCTTGCTATGAAATTCAACACCACTGTTCGTAACCTGGCTGCTTTTGCCGTTGTGACCGTAAGTTCTCTCTCTGCTGGAGCAGCTTCCGCTGCACCTACAGCAGTGCAACTGGAGCAAGGCTTACTAGACCAGTTCAATACTGACTACGTTCAAGATGAGCAAGCGTTCTTGAGCAACGCCTCTAGCCTGGAAGTCGACCTGAGCACCCTGACCTTTGCCGATGGAGCGGATAGCCTCGATATCTTCTTTGTGAATGAAGGTGCGGGCTACCGCAACCAACTGGCTTTCACCGGCGGAACTTACAACGGTGAGATGTTTTTTGATGACATCGCCTCTCGCGATAGTGTGCTGCGTGAGTGGAATGGTCCTCTGTCTCTGGGCCAAGGCTTCAGCTACACCGATGGTTTGAGTGCCGGTGACTCCGTGGTCTTTGATCTGTTCTCTGATGGCCGTAGTGACTACCTGTTTGGTACGGGTACCAATGTGGATGGCTTGCAGCATGTGGTTGGCTACGAGTACACCGATGACCTAGGCGAGAACTGGATTATTCTCGGTTTCGAAGACCTATACGGTGAGCTGGATGCTTCCGGCATTGATGCTGCCACGGGCTTGGAGAACGAAGGCTCTGACCGTGACTTCAATGACGTTGTGATTGCGGTGAGAGGCTTGTCTGCTGAGTCCGCATCTGTGCCTGAGCCTGGCATGGTGATGGGCTTGGCGGGTGCTGCTGCCATGGGTGCCCTGCGCCGCCGCAAGTCTGCGAAGAAGGCGTAGTTTGCCATTGGGCTTGGATTACGACAGATGAGGTGTCAGGAGCTATGAGGTAGCTCCTGACAGGATGGGATAAGGACGGTAAAGACTGTGGTTCGATGGAGGAAAGCGCCTCTGCTTTCTATCCATTGACCCGGTCTTTTCGATATGTCCGACTCCACAGCAAATATGGCGTCGCCCACTGTGTCACCACTGGTCTCGCAGCTCATTCAACATATTCAGCAGCAGCCCCAGCAGCGCATCACGTTTGCGGACTATATGGACTGGGTGCTGTATCAACCGGGGGGCTACTACAGCGATCGCCCTGGCATTGGTCCGACTGCAACGCCCCAAGGGCAAACCGCAGGGGATTTTGTCACCTCACCCCACCTCTGTGCTGACTTTGGCGAACTGTTAGCCGTTCAGTTGATCGAGATGTGGGAACGTCTAGACCGACCCGAACCCTTCCAAATTGTGGAAATGGGGGCGGGCCATGGGCTGCTGGCGGTGGATATTTTGCGCTATCTGTCCCGAGAAGCACCGGACATGGTGCTGGACTATCAAATTTTGGAGCGATCGCCGGGGTTACAACGCTCACAGCAGCAACAGCTCAAGACTGGGCTTGACCCACAGCTTTTAGAAAACGTTCATTGGCAAACATGGGAGGACCTTTCCGATCAATCCATCACAGGTTGTTTTCTATCTAACGAACTCGTCGATGCTTTTCCAGTTCATCTGGTGGAAGTGCAAGGTGCGGAGCGCCAGCTTCTAGAACTATATGTGCAATGCAATGATGCCGGTTTTGGTTGGGTGCTTGGGGAGCTTTCCCAAGCGGCTTTAGCTGAGTACTTTGAGCGCTTTGCCTTGCCCCTAGAAGCCTATGCCGAGGGCTATCGCACTGAAGTGAACTTGGCAGCCCAGAGTTGGATGGAGCAAGTGGCACGCAAGCTGAAGCGAGGCTATTGTCTCACCATTGACTATGGCTATAAGGCGGAGCGCTACTACCAGGCCAGCCGTCGGGGCGGTACCTTGCAGTGTTACTTTCGACACCGCTTCCATGACGATCCCCTAGTGAATGTAGGTAAACAGGACATCACAGCCCATGTGAACTTTACGGCTTTGGAGCAATGGGGAGAGGCGGCTGGATTAGAGACGCTCGGCTTTACTCAGCAGGGCTTATTTCTGATGGCCTTGGGCCTGGGCGATCGCCTGCAATCCCTGGCCAGCGACGCAACCGATATTCGTGCCGTTGGACACATGATGCATCGGCGTGAACAGCTCCATGGCCTGATGAACCCCATGGGATTAGGCAACTTTGGGGTGCTGCTCCAAGCCAAAGGGCTTCGAGATCATGAGCGATCTCATCCATTGCAGGGGTTGGTTGTACCGCCTTTGGGCGGTTGATTTTGAGGAGATTCTCCCGGATGGTGAAGGTGCAGGCGCGAAGACTGCATCGTGGTTATGCAATCTGATTCTTCGTGGCTTTCGTTTGTAGCTAGAAGTACAGATCGTCTTCCGTAGCCCTGAGACAATGAGTAGAAATCACTAGCTATACCTCGTTCCGAATTTTAGTTCGGGACCGCAGAGTCTTAATCCTGGTAATGCTTTGAGCATCATGCTTGATGTCATGGCTGGTATGTGTCTCGCCATTCGCCCCGCCTAAGGTGCGACTTGCCTTCGCTATCGATTTCGCGAGAGTCTTCATGGCCCTTCAGACCCTGTCCCAACCCATTGCTGTGGGCGAATACTGTACATTGCCGGTGGTCTGTTCCACCCTGTGCGGTGAAGCTTTGGGCCGCCATGTGCAGGCGCGCTATGGCTTGGACTCATTGCTGGCATGCAAGCTCTGGATTCGAGGGCTGAGCGATGTCTATTTAGTAGAAACCCGAGACACAAAGTATGTGCTCCGTTTGAGCCATGCTCAATGGCGCAACGATGCTGAAATCCAATTTGAATTGTCTTTTCTGGAGCATCTCAGCCGACAAGGGGTGTCAGTGGCAAGCCCCATTCGTACTCAAGATGGCGCCCTTTGCGTTGAAATCATGGCTCCGGAAGGGAAACGCCATGGTGCGCTGTTTCCCTTTGCACCCGGTGAGATTCCGCTGTGTGATTTGAATTTGATGCAGGCGGGTCGTCTGGGACAGACATTAGCCCAGGTGCATAATGCCTCGCAGAATTTTTGGGAGCCCTGCCATCGCACGACGCTGACCCTAGAGCATTTGCTCCATGATTCGGTGGACCAACTTCTACCGTTCTTTTCGAATCAACCGGGGGAGCAGGTCTATTTAGAAGGGTTGCGATCGCGCCTTCAGGAGACCCTCGGTCATTGGAGCCAGGACGGTCCCCATTGGGCCGTTTGCTGGGGTGACCCCCATAGTGGCAATGCCCATTTCACAGAGTCGAATGGCATTACGCTGTTTGACTTTGACCAATGCGGCTATGGCTGGCGTGTGTTCGATATTGCCAAGTTTTTGCAGACCTCTCTGCGCACTGGGATGAGCTATTCCGTGCGCCAAGCCTTTTTGCAGGGCTATGAGTCCGTGGCTCCCTTAGAGAAATGGGAGCTCCATTCCCTCCCAGACTGGGTGCAGGTGGCTCATCTTTGGTCCTGGGCGTTGCGTTTGAATGCCACGCAGTTGCATAGCCATAGTCAATTTGATCAGCGCTACTTTAACCAGCGATTGCATCAGCTTAAGAGCTTTACCCAGCACAATTGGCAATTGATTTAAGCGGTTTGTAAAGCCCAGTATTCGATGATCGGCTCTCCTTCTACAAGTTCTAGAAGCTTGTTGAGTTTGCCGCTGCTTTGCTCCCAGTCTAGATACTTTGCCTGAGCATCTGGATTGTCCCAACCCTTGAAGAGAATCACTGTTTGGGGATTGTTTGCAGTGACATAGACCTGAGCGTAACGACATCCCGGTGCTTTTCTGGCATCAGGTAAAGCCTGGGTGAGTTGAGTGATTAAGGCCTCTGCTTGGTTGGGTTTTGGCGTTAAGTGAATCGTTGCGGTGATGGGGCCTTGGGGAAATTGCTGGGAGGTGGAAGGTTGTTTCGCATTGTTCAGGGACAGAAGCGATCGCCGTTCTACAAGCTGCCCTGTCAATGGATAGGGCAAGAGCAGCAATCCTAATCCAGCATTGATTCCCTGGGTTAGGATTTTTCGACGAGAGGGTTGAGGAGCATCATTGGGTGACATGTCTCTACACCTGTTAAGTCCCAAACCCCAAGTATCCCCTTGGGGTAATTAACCAATCGCCATGGCGTAGCGTACTGGCATTGCCAATCAGCACGACCGTCAGCATATCCACATCATCAGGATTGAGGTCATCTAAGGTTGTCAACGTAATCTGCTCATCTTCGCGATAAACCGATCGCACCAGTGCCACTGGCGTTTCCCCCTTGCGATGCTCCAGAAAAAAGGTTCGGGCTGAGGCGAGTTGAGTCACCCGCGTTTTCGATTTGGGGTTATACAGAGCCACAACAAAATCAGCCGCTGCTGCTGCTTTGAGTCGCTTCTCGATCACCTCCCAAGGCGTCAGCAGGTCACTGAGGCTGATTGCACAAAAATCATGCATGAGTGGGGTGCCCACTCGGGCAGCGGCGGCCTGTAATGCAGTAATGCCGGGGAAAACTTGGACACTGGGGGTTGAGCCATTCCAGCCTTCCTGGCTAAGGCTTTCCATCACTAGCCCGGCCATGCCGTAGATGCCGCTATCGCCAGAGGAAATGACGGCAACATTGAGTCCCCAGTTGGCCAAGGCAATCGCCCGTTCGGCCCGCGCTCGTTCCTGGGTAATGGGCATAGCC
>CALLPZ010000278.1 GCA_938015405.1 uncultured Pseudanabaenaceae cyanobacterium | reverse complement strand
CCCAGTACTCGCTCAAGAAATGGATCTGGCGTAGGCCGACCACTAAATTGAGGCCAGGAATGAAGACCCACCAGACCACCAGAGGTTCCGGCAGACCTTCTTCACGATAGAGCTGGTTGACCTTGCGATAGAGGCGGAATTGAACGATATAGATCCAAATGATGCCGAGGAGGAAGAACCAGGCAAAGCTGGGAGGGACGTCGGGATCAAATTTTGCCAGGAGAGGAGGTAGGGTGATGCCCAGAACAAAGGGAAGGAGACAGAGATTGCCAGACCAGCCTTGGCCTTCGTAGGCTCTCAGTTCTTCTTGGACCGCCCATTTGTAGTAGCTGTAATAGCCCAGCAACGTTAACAAAGACAGGCCGATGACAGAGGTGAGCGGTCTGGGCTGACCGAAGGGAGCGGCCTGGGACATGTTACGAAATGCAAAGACAATGGAGCTATTCTAACTTGCTCTGAATTTTGAGCTTAATCCTCTCGAGCAGTTGTTCTAGCGCCAAAGCGGCTTGGGGTGACGACTTAGGAAGCCGTGAAATCTTTCAACAGGTTGCGCTGGCGCATGATTTCTTTTTGATCAACAACGATGGTTTCCGTGTGGTTATGTTGCCAGTCCATCGTGCGGGTCAGCATGGAGGCCGCTTCGTAGGCGGTGACGGGTTGGGAGAAATAGAAGCCCTGGCCCAGTTCGCAGCCCAGGGAGACGAGCATGGAGAGCTGTTCATCGGTTTCGATGCCTTCGGCCACCACCTGCATGCCTAGGCTATGGGCCAAGGTGCGAATGGTTCGCACGATTTCAAAGTTCTCGGTGTCGCCCATCATCATGTCGATAAAGGCGCGATCAATTTTGAGGGTGCTGACGGGGAAGCGATGCAGGTAGCTGAGGGAGGAATAGCCGGTGCCAAAGTCGTCGATGCTGAGCTGAATATTGCGACCTCGGAGATAGGTGAGGGTGCCGATAATGGCATCGATATTCTCCACCAGGATGCTTTCGGTCAGTTCTAGCTTGAGATTGCGACCATCTAGGCCCGTTTCGTCGAGGATTTCGTCAATCAGATCGGCGAGGTTCGTTTCTTTGAGCTGGTGGCCCGCAAGATTGACGCTGATGATCAAATCCTTGGCTGTTTCATGCTGCTGCTGCCAGTAGCTGAGTTGGTGGCAGGATTCCCGCAAGACCCATTCCCCTAGCTCGACAATCAGGCCGGTATCTTCGGCAATGGAGATGAAGTCATTGGGCATGACGAGCCCCCGTTGGGGATGTTGCCAGCGCACCAAGGATTCAAAGCCTGCCAGGGCACCAGTCTTGAGGTTGACGATGGGTTGGTAGTAGAGGGTAAAGAGTTTTTGTTCTAGGGCACTGCGTAGGTCATTCTCGGTTTGCAGGAGGGCCAGGGTTTCGGCATGCATGTCCTGGTCAAAGATGGCGTAGCGGCCTTTGCCACCGCTTTTGGCGCGGTACATGGCGATGTCGGCATCTCGCAGGACTTCATTGGCCTGGTTGTAGTGGGGAGCGCTGACGGCAATGCCAATGCTGGCGCTGCTGAAGAGGCTGCGATCGCCCAATTGCAAGGGCTTTTCTAGGGCGGTGAGGATGCGATCGCCGATCCGGGTGGCATCGGCAATACTGAAGATTCCATCAAGCAAGATCGTGAACTCATCCCCTCCCAGGCGAGCAACGGTGTCGCTGGCCCGCAGACAATTGCTGAGTTTCTTGGCAATGCTAATTAGGAATTGATCGCCACAGGCATGGCCCAGACTGTCGTTGACGAGCTTGAAACGATCTAGATCGATAAATAGGACTGCAAATTCATAGTCGCTGTCGGTTTGGCTGAGCTGAAGCGATTGCTCCACCCGCTGCATAAAGAAGTTGCGGTTGGGAAGGCCGGTGAGATCGTCATGGAGAGCATCGAAAGCGAGCTTTTCTTCTGCACGGCGGCGATCGGTGATGTCGTAGATAATCCCATCGATGCGGATGACATTGCCGTAATCATCGTGAATGACCCGGGCGCGATCGCTCAGCCAACGCACCTCCCCATTGGGATGCAGGATGCGATACTCGACGCCCTTGTGACCTTCTGCCAGCAGCGCCTTGAAGAAATTCCGTCGGCGTCCTCGATCTTCAGGGTGAACAACATCGTTTTGCCAGAGGCTTGTGGATGCGAGGAATTCTGAGGTGGGACGGCCATAGACCCGAGCAGCAGCGGGATTGAGATACAGCAGTTCCAAGCTGTCAGCGGTGGCCGACCAAATCACATCTTCCAGGGAGTTGAGGATGCTTTCCAGCCGGGCTTCGCTTTCACGTAGCAAAATCTCTGCTTGGCGGCGCTCGCTGATTTCCCGCTGGAGATTGCGATTTTGCTCCTCTAGCAAGCAGTCCCGCTCATAGCTCCGCAATGCTTCCCGCACAGTGAGTTTGAGATCGGCTTGGTCCCAGGGTTTGGGGATATAGCGATAGAGGTTGGCTTCATTGACAGCGCGGACGACGTCATCCAGGTCTGCCAAACCTGTGAGGAGAATCTTGAGGGTATCGGGGTAAATCTGATGGATATGCTTGAGCAGGTCGACTCCTTCGATATCGGGCATCAGATGGTCACAGATGATCAAGGGAACATCGATCGCTTCCCCATTGAGTTCTGCGAGCAACTCCAGCGCTTCTTCAGCGCTTTCGGCCAGTTCAATGCTGTAATTGCTATCGGCGAGGATGCGATTGAGCTGATCCCTAAGACTGAGCAGGACAGACCGCTCATCGTCTACGCAAATAATGGCCCCCTTATGCATGATGTTCCTGAGTTGATAGAGAGGTGGAATCGCGAACGGTAACAGAACTGACGGGCTTGAGCTCAAGGCCTATCGGGATAGAAGCCCAGGGGAATGGAAGCGGCCCGCTTAGGCAGGGGGGAGAGACGTCTTTCCCTCCGCTTTCAGTTTTGGGGTAACGTCGCTGTGATTGGCGGCTGGGGAGCTGCTGGATGCGTTGGGGCTTGGGGGGCCGTGGTGGTCCTGACTCACAACCTCCAAGGGAAGGCTAATTTGGAAGCAGGTGTGACCGGGGCGACTGTCCACTTCAATCAGTCCGTTGTGGCGGCTGATGATCTTATGGGTGATGGAGAGGCCGAGGCCGCTGCCTTGACCCATGGGCTTGGTGGTGAAATAGGGAGCGAAAATCTGGTCTTGGACAGCTTCGGGAATGCCAGGACCTGAGTCGGTGATGCGAATGACCAGGCTGTTGTTGGACTGGGTGAGGGAAATCTCTAATTTTCCCTGACCTTCCATGGCTTGAATCGCATTGCCGATGAGATTGCCCCAAGCCTGGTCCAGTTCTTCGGGGTAGCAGAGCAATGGTGGGACAGGAGCAAACTGCTTATGGACTTCAATGCCATGCTTGAGCTTGTTTTGGTATAGCGTCAGGACTGTTTCGAGACCTTCGTGGAGATGGCTGAGGGTCGGTTTGGTTTGGGAGCTTTTGCGGACGTAGTTGCGTAGGGAGCCAACGATTTTGTTGGTGCGGTCAATGGCAATGCCAATGTTTTTGCTGTTGGATTGAATGGCACTGAGGTTATAGGCCGCCTCGAGGATGAGGTCTGCTTCGGGAGCTTGCAGAATGGGAAGCAGTCTCTCAAGCTCTTGGGTGATGCCCATGGGGCTGAGGGTGGCGGCAATTTGACGGGCATTGTCAAGCTCTAGGGCCTGGAGTTTGCCCTGGATCTCCCGTTTGAGCTGGCGTTCTTCTCGGGAGGAGCGATTGCCGCTGTCTTGTCCAGCCCAACTCAGCAATTGTTCGAAGGCAGCCAGCTGGTCCTCGTTGAGGGCACGGCAGAGCTTTGGTATGCCCTCTAGGGTTTGACTGATGCTGTAATCAAGGTTCTCAGCGGAGGCTTGGATCGCCCCCAGAGGAGTGTTGATTTCATGGGCAACACCGGCCATAAGCATGCCGAGGGTGGCCATTTTTTCGGTTTGCAGGGTTGCAGCTTCGGTTTGCGAGGGGGTAGCTTCGGCCGGTTGCTCACTTGCAGGGGCAGGGGCGCCGGAATGATTGAGTTGTGCCTTGAGGGATTGATTGGCAGCGGTGAGGCGAGTGAGCTCCCGTTCGTAAGCTTGAATGGCTTGGTGGAGCTGGGCTGCGGGGTCATCTTTGAATGTCCCTGCTGGAAAGCTGCAGTAGGCCAGCAAAGCCAAAGGGAGCAATGGGCTGTTCTGAGGGGCAACGCTTGCGGCAGACGATTGGGGTTGGCTGGACTGAGGTTGGCTCATGGCGCGTCTTGGCTGCAGTCGATGGAGAGGTATGCCTCGGTTCTAGATAGATGGCAGGGGATTGTCTGCGTTGCTGGCTAAGGCTTACAGAACAGATGACTCGAGGGAGGGATACTTGTCAGTCAAGCCCTTAGACCGTTGCTATATATGTCGTCTGCACGAGATCGTGTAGGCAAACGGCTGCAGGAGCCCTGTGGATATATGGTTATGGTTCCCTGGCTTTAGGACGCGTTAACCTGTGTTTGCCGATGACTGTAGGTAGTTTGAGAAACATGTAGGTTTTTGGCTGTGAGGGCCTAGATACGGGAGATACGGCAGTGGGAAATCTTGTTCAACCTGGCTTTGGGCATATAGATGGAGGTCGCTGCTGTTGTGGCAGGTGCCTGTTGCCCGGAAGTCCTGGGGAAATTTACTGAGATGGACGGCTGGGAAAATGCGTAGATTTCGGTAGAAGGGGTTGATGCTGTTACATAAAGGGAAGGCCTCGGGCTATAACTGTTGAGTCTTTAGACCTGTGACTGACGCTTCGATTGCCCCTCGAGTTTGCATTGCCCATGAACCTGCCCATCGCGATCGATATTGCTATTGGCCTGATCTTTATTTATTTGACCTTTAGCCTTTTGGCTTCGGAGCTGCAGGAGTTGGTGAGTACGGTCCTACAGTGGCGGGCGGTGCATTTAAAGCAGTCCATTGAAGGCTTCTTGAGCGGCAATAGCGATTCCTATAGCGATGAGGCACGGGACATTGCCAATCGTTTGTATGAGCATCCTGCGATTCGAGCGTTGAACCATGAGGCTAAGGGGATTGGCGCTCGCTTTCCTCGATTGATTACGCGACTGATCCCCTTTCGCATTTTTGGTCAGCGTCATTCTGGTCCCTCTTATATAGAGTCAGAGACCTTTGCGCTGGGTTTGCTAGATACCCTGGGCATTAATCAGATTGTGCAGAAGCTGACGGTTCAGCGGTTAAAGCTACGCTTTGGGCAGATGCTGGAGGCTGCAGATTCTGAAAAGGTGCAGCAGCAACTACGTAGTAGCTTCCAGGCCTATGAGAATGGGGCGATGACGCTAGATAGCTTGGTAGACCAAGTGGGCGATCGCGTACGGGACGTGGATGAGCCGCTGTTCGATCGCTACTTTGCCAATAGCAGTCAGCGACCCTTCTTGATCCAGCAACTGAGTGTGAAGGTTACGGATATTTTGCAGGCTAGCTACCTGTATCTGTCTTTGAGCTGGCGAGCACAGCTCTGTCGCCGAGCCTTGCAGTTGGTGGAGCGGAAGGGGGGCACTAGTGCTTCCCGGGAAGGTTTGAAGGCTGGAACCCAGGTGGTGAAGGAGATCCGCACTTGGGATGAGGTCCCCGCATCGCTGCAGCGCACCTTGGTGGTGTTGGCGGTGGCTTGGATGCAGAAGCGGCGGGAGGTGAATATTAAGGCGGTGGCTCAGCTCCCTGCCAAGGATCTACGCAGTTTGGGAGTGACGGATCGGGATTTGGAGAGTATTCCCCAGGCCGAGCTGTTTTATAAGAGCTTTTTTGTGTATGAGCAGGCTAAGCAAGCCCTGGAAGGGAAACAGTCTGTGACTGAGGTGGAGCAGATGTTCCAGGAGCTGCGGGACCATGGGGATTTGCCTAGCTATTTTGAGCGGGTGTTGGATCAAACCCTAGATGCCTTGGCCTTGATTTTGATGAACCCTGAGGTGAAGGCGATCGTGGATGTGATTCCCTTGAGCGTGCTGGAGAGCTTGCAGATCCCGGCGCGAAAAATGCAGACCCAGTTGGATGGCATGGGGGAGCAGCTCCATGATTTTCAGGGAGAGGTGGCCAATTGGTTCGATAGCTCGATTGAGCGAGCTGGGGGCGTTTATAAGCGCAATGCTCGGTTGGTGGCGTTTTGCATTGGCTTGGGGATTGCAGTGGTGGCCAATGTGGATACGCTCCATGTGGTGGACCATTTGACCCAGGAGCGGGCTTTGCAGAATACGGTGTCGAGCCTGGTGGATAAGATTGATGCGGAGCAGGCGTTGAGTGACTCGGGTTTGCCCAGCCAGGAGTTTCTGGAGCAACTGAGTGAGCAGGTTTATCCAGACTTGCCTGTGGGTTGGGGGCCTGAGAACTTGGAGCAGCAGGCTTTGCGGGATGGGACGATTGAGCCCTCGGATGAAACGGAGGCTTACAAAGATATTTTGGTCAGTCCGTTTGATAGAGAGCAAGGGCCTGGTGTTTTGCAGTTTGGCTTGAAACGACTGTTTGGCTGGTTGATTACGGGGGTTGCCATTTCTATGGGAGCGGCATTTTGGTATGACTTGCTGAGCAAGTTTATGCAGATTCGCAATGTGGGCAAGAAGCCTGTCTCAAGTCGTGATACCTGATGGGACTTGCTGATCAGTCGTCAGGTTTCGACATTACTCCCCTTCATTGCAAAGGATAAATAGCGAATAGTCGTCTAGGACATCCACTGCTGCGTAGTGGATTCGCATGTTCAAGACCTGCTGTTCGAACAGATACTGGTGGCTGCCATTGCCGCTCCAGACCAGAGCGGATTGGGGGGCTTTGGCGTAGTAGTACATCACCCGCTGGGAGAGGCCTAGGACTTGGGATGACGATGATGTGAGGTAGCGTGAGCTTTGGCCGGGA
>CALLPZ010000277.1 GCA_938015405.1 uncultured Pseudanabaenaceae cyanobacterium | reverse complement strand
AGTTGACTATTGATGACGTCAGCGACCCAGCTATTGCCACGGGGAGCAGAGAAAACTTGAGGGCGATCGCCAAAACGAGTCTTGAGCTCCAAAGCAATACCACCACTGGTTTGCTTTACATCCACACCAGTAATTTCTGTAGGAGCGGCTAAGCCAGGCTGAGCAGCCATCACGACGATGGCACTTGCGGCTGCGATGCTACCAAAACCAAGAAGGGGTTTCATTGTGTCTATCCTCACACTATGCCAGCGATAAAACAGTTAGAAGAATGGAATTGCACTGATGAACTTAGAAGGCTAAGAAAGCCAGGCAATATTAAACAAATCAATCTGGGAGAAACTTCGCCCAAGACCTACTGAGGGGCCGCATTCGCAGCAGCATCAGCAGCAGCGGCAGAACGCGCAGCCTCAATCTCCTCACGGGAACGTTGAACCAACGCCTCCAAAGTTAGAGATGTGGTGAGCTGCGGCTCTTTGGGAGTCACTTCAACGGTGCCGAAGGGACCCACATTCACCTGCTGAACCAACTGCTCGGACTCGGTACTCAAGTCAGTGATGCGCAGCAAGGGCGTTAGCCGCTCAACGCGCTTGATGAAATCTTCGGTTTGCTGGTAGCTACCCTCAGTGGAGACCTGATAGGACTGGCGCTTCAACATCCCGTCAACTTCTACGCCCAGGGAGCCATCCTCAATCACTTCCACTTCACCATCGGGAGCAAAGCTAGTGAGTAGCTCTTTGGGACTCGGCAAGCTGTTGCTAATGTCATAGAGCAAAGTATCCAAAGCAGGCTCGCTGGCATAGAGGCTCATCACCTGATCAAACTCAGCTAACGCAGAGTCTTTCTCAGCCTCAACAGCTTCGCGGTTTTCCAAGCTCGCCTCTTGCTCAGCCAAGAGCAGCTCTTTACGCTCCACCTCAGCTTTGCGATCTTGGTTACTCTGAATCGCTGGAAGTACCTGGCTCAGGAGGAGGTAGATACCACCCGCCAAACCCACCACTGCCAGCAAGATACCAATGAGCTGGGGAGAGAAAGTCACCCCAAATGCAGTGGGATAGCGAGGAGAATCAAAGCCTCCGTCCTGGACGGGCACAAATTCTTCTGTGAACGTCATGATTGGGCAGCCTCCTGTTCAGGCACAATCGGGTCTACATCACTTTCAGCTTCCTGGCGCTTCAGCTTATCGAGGAGGCCTTCAGTACCCAAGGCTTGAACCCGCGCCAGCATCCCCTCAGAGCCTAATTGGCTCAGCAAGGAAACCATCTCATCGTCGGCATAGGACCATTCTCCCAAGGGAGCGATGATGCTGTAGCTAACCACATCGGTCGCTTCAATTTCCACTTCGGGAGCAGAATCTCCCTCACTGGTCACCTCCACCTCCGTCGGGTCTTCTTCCAAGGTGGCTCCACCCAGGACAACTTCTTCATCATCAAAGAAGGGAGAAGCAGCTAGCTTGAGCATGAAGTCATTGACATCTTCATAGGACTCAGCATTGCCAGAAAGGGTTAAAGCGCCAGTCTCGTCATCCTGAACTACAGAAGACAAGCGAACTGTCTTAGGAACGCGGTTGCTCACATCTTGAAGAATGGCGGACCAGGGTTGAAGGCGGTCAAACACTTTAACCAAAGCCAGGCTATCGCCTTCAATCGCCCTCGCTTCGGCACGAATCGCTTCGAGCTCAGCAACCTGCTGTTGGAGCTTGGCTAATTCGCCATCCACCACAGCTTCTTTATCAGCGATTTTAGTGCCTTCAGACTTAAACCAAGCCAGACCTAAAAGCGCCAATGCTGGGAACAGAAGACCTACCAGCAAGCCAGCGATCGCTGGCGTCCAGTTAACCGGACCACCACTCCCAGAGGAACGCGTTGAGCGACTGACCTCTTGGGTTTGAATGCCTCGGTCGTTGAGGAAATTAACGTCTAAGTTATACATGCCTTACGCCTCCCGCAGACCTAAGCCCAACACCACACCCAAACTGGGGCGCTGGATATCTTCAATGTCATCACCCACCTCAATTGAGGAATTGGACAGGGGATCAATTTGGCTGGCGGGCAAGCTCAAGCGCTGGCTGAAGAATTCATCCAGCTGCCCTAAGCAAGCACCAGGCCCAGCAATCAAGAGCTGAGCAACCTCAAGGTTTTCATCTTGATTGAGGTAGAAATCAATCGAACGCCGCAGCTCATCAGCCAAGTCACCCAGGACACGCAGCATCGCTGCAGAGCCCGGATTGCCCGGAGCGGTCTTGGACCCCATGCTGTCCACTGGGGTCACCGGCACCGTCATACCTTGCAGAGATGCAGTGTCTCGAGAGGGCGGCATGTTCATGGCTCGGCAAAGAGATTGCCAAACTTGAAAAGTACCAATGGGAACCGTGCGGGAAAACTGAGGCACCCCATCCACCACGATGGAAATCTCAGTGCTGTCAAACTCGATATCGGCGATAGCAACGGCTTCTTGAGAGCTGAATTGCTGAAGCTGCTGGCGAATCGTGCGGATGAGCGCAAAGCTACTAATTTCTAAAACATCCAGTTCTAGGCCCGCTTCTTGGAAGGTACTGATATAGGTATCAGTGATGTCCTGGCGGGTTGCCACCAAGAGAACTTGAACCTTTTCAATGCCATCTTCGTCAACGAAGAAGCCCAGCTTCTGGTAGTCCACATCGGCCTCCTCCCGGGGGAAGGGCAAGTAAAGCCCAGCCTCCTGGTTCAAGACCATGTCCCGCAATTCCTGCTCATCTAGCTCCGCAGGCACGGAAATCAAGCGTGCAATTACATCGCGGCCAGAGATGGCCGTTGCGACGCGCTTACCCTTGATTTTGTTCGACTCCATCACGCTTCGCAGCAGGTCAGCTAGCTCGGGAGGATTAGCAATTTGCCCATCCTGCATAATGTCTTCCGGCATTTCTTCCGAGACAAAATTCACGAGCTTGTAGCTTTGACCCTGCTTTTTAAGCTCAGCGACATTGATGCGCTCTGGTGTCAGTTCGACACCAATGCCCTGCTTATTTCCAGAGAACAGCCCCTTAAACACGGTTATCTACCCATTCGCGTTTGACATGCTGACTTCGAGAAGGTCGAGCCTTAGGCCCCATGGCGAATGAGCCATTGAGAACCATTGCAAGGTCGACAACCTTCACTATGTTCCTCGCTATAAAAGCTCGGAACAACGCTCAGATGCCCTTTTCAGACACCCTCGCCCTGAGTTTCAAGCCGGGATCCCATCCCGGGGCGGCTTGATGCTTGAGCATGGTACATAATCTGGCGCAGAATGACCACTGCGAGAGAACTTTAATTCTCTGCGCCTCCCCAAGCAGGGTTAAGCCCTTCCAGGATGAACGCTTGAACAGAGCAGATCCAAGGGCGATCGCCCCTTACCAACGACCCGCGATCGCCCTCCACAAATTCCATTTTTTTCTACGCCATTTAGCTGCCATTAGCGATGCCCACCGCCTCATGGATGCTGTCTAACCCTGCTCGATCTAGCTGTTCCACAAGCCCCTTTAGCAGGTGGCGCATCATTTCTGGCCCCTGATAAACCCAGCCACTATAGAGCTGAACCAAGCTAGCCCCGGCCGTGATTTTGTCCCAAGCATCCGCCGCGCTCGCCACTCCACCCACGCCCACAATGGGCAACTGCCCCTGGGTTTCGCGATGAATAAATCGAATAACCTCCGTCGAACGCTGACGCAGGGGGGCACCACTGAGCCCTCCAGCCTCATCAGCCACAAGATTCCCGGTTGCAGCAAGGCGTTGAGTTTTGAGATTACTGCGGTCAATGGTGGTATTTGTCGCAATAATGCCCGCGAGCTTCTGCTCCAACGCCACCTCCACGATGGCCGCAATATCGCCATCCGTTAGATCCGGAGCAATCTTGAGTAGCAGGGGTCGCTTTTGATCATTCAGCGCTTGCAATCCCGACAAAATGGGAGTGAGCTGTTCAGCCGCCTGAAGCTGACGGAGTCCCGGCGTATTGGGCGAGGACACATTGACAACAAAATAGTCACCCAAGTCCTTGAGCACCTTAAAGCTCGAACAGTAATCCTCGACGGCTTGCTCCAGAGGCGTCACCTTTGACTTACCCAAATTGATACCCAATGGAGAGACAGCCTGTTGATGCTCTGAAAGCCTCTGTCCCTCCAGATCGTTGACCTGACGCAGCCGTGCCGCCAAAGCTTGGGCGCCCAAGTTATTGAACCCCATACGATTGAGCACTGCCTCATCTTCAATCAGGCGAAATAATCGAGGTTGGGGGTTGCCGGGCTGAGCATGCCAGGTCACGGTCCCCATCTCGGCAAAGCCAAAGCCAAAGTCAGACCATAGGCCTGCCGCCGCACCATCCTTATCAAATCCCGCTGCTAAGCCCACAGGGTTGGGAAACTGAAGCCCTATGCAAGTCTGGTTTAAACGCGAATCCACATAGCTACAACGGTGCCGTATTTGCTGACGCAGCCAGGCCATGGAAGCATCATCACGGCGCTCGTTCAAAGCTCCCAACCACTGCAATGTCGTTTTGTGCAACCACTCCGGATCTGTCTTCAGACCAGAGAACAGTAGGGGACGAACCAAGCCCTTGTAGATGTCGACAGCCACGTGTCTTTCCTCGATATCAATAACGACACTATATATAGTTGCGATCGCAACGTATCCTCGCCTTCTCCCATACCGCAAGCAGCAAGGCCAACGAAGCCCCATAGAGGTGATCTGTAAAGTTGTCTCCCCTTACCACAGCTCTGCTAGCCTAGTCACAGTCAATCTTTCAAGCCTGCCAGGAATTCAACTTTTAATCCATCCTCTGGGAACTCTAGCCTTAAGTACAACGTTCTATACCAATAGGTAAGTCCTGGGAGAAGCGGGTCTAGCCTACCTGCTCAGCCTGAACCGGTTGTCAGGTCACAGACCTGACGTACCATTCTGCTTAACCTCAGCGCAGTTCAAAACTGCATGTACATAACACCGATTCACAATCGCTCTAGCCTGTTTAGGCGTTTTCCTGAATCAGTTTTTAAGGGGCCAATGCTCAAACCATGGTTCAGTCAATTCCAGCTTCGCAAAATCGAACCCTGGCTCGCCTCAGCCAACTCCTCAAAACACTGCGGGAAACGCAGCAGGCTGATGCGCTCGTTGATGCTGTCAGCCCTTACCTGAAAGGAGAGCTGAACTACGAGCTGGCTTGGTTCGGCATCTACGATGAAAGCGGAGACTGCCTCATTGGTAACGAGGCATTCACCCCATCAAACAAGCGGCTGATGCACCGTGAGCGCATCGCCCTCACGCCTGGCAGCATCCTAGAGCAAGTCTTTGTCCAGCGCCGTCCCCTCACCCTGGCCAATTTGGGCGAAGAACGTACTGCCGGGAAATGGCAAACCATCGCCCGCACCATTGGGCTCCAGGGCACACTCGTCTTTCCAATCCATTGCTACGATCGCTGCTATGGCGTCGTTATCCTAGGCCGCAAAGCCTGGGGCATGTCTCCCAATTCCGATGAAATTGCCATCCTCTCCATGTTGATGGGGCAAATGGCAACAGCACTGAATCAGCGAGCTGACAGCCAACAGGCCGAGCGCAAAAAGCGTCCCGCCGAGCCGCTATTACGCCTACTCGATGAGCTGCGCAACCTGCCGAGTTTAGAGATTCGCCTCAAGCGCCTAGTAGATGAAACCCACCAATTTATTGGCTCCAGCCGCACCAGCCTCTATTGGTTTGATCCCAGTGAACGCAGCTTTAAGCAGCGCTGTGCCAACCATGCCCATGGGGAGGCAGCCAATGAAAAAAGCGCTGTTATTTCAGCAGCAGACTGCCCTAGTCTTTACCAAAGCCTCAAGAGCGATCGCCTCCTCTCCATTAGCGATACCAACGGCTCTCTCCAAGCCGATATCGCCAGCTATCTGCAATCCCAGCTCAAGGTGCGCTCCATTCTAGCCACCCCACTGTGGGGGCCCGACGGCCTGCTGGGCTTTTTCGCTTCTGAAGGGCTTGCCCCCCGCCTTTGGACTGAAGAAGAAAAGCAATATCTCCAAGGCGTCGCCCAACTCGCAACCCTAATTGCCCCTATGGGCAATGTAGAAGCAGCAATCACCCAGGAAAAAGCGGATCAGAACCTCGTAGACAGCCTAGCCCAAGCCGTGCGAGATCAGCAGAGCTGGCAAGACAGCCTCCGAGCCACTGCCCAACAGCTCTTCCAACGTTTGGGCATCAGCCGTATGCTTCTGCTGGACTATGACGAAAGCAGCAGCAATTTCCCACTGCTCCAGCAATACCAGCAAGGCAAGCGGAAAGTCCTCAATGCCCCCCTCCCCTCCCTAAGCGAACTAGACTGGCAACTCCTCAATGAGAATCCCACTGGCATTGCCCTAGAAGATTGGCAAAATGACCTGCGGCTCGTGGGCTGGAAAAAGTCCCTAGAAGCGGCCGGGGTTCAATCCTGCATGCTCTGTCCCACGGCACCTGGTTCCGCCCAGGAAGGCATGCTCTTGGTCACTCGTGAACAGACCTACAGCTGGACTCAAAACGAGCAAGCGCTCCTCTATCGAGTGGCCCAGCAACTCAATCTTGTCATGCACCAGCGGGCCGTCGTTCGCCAGATGCAACAACTGGAGACTCTACATCAGTCTCTCCAATGGGGCCTGACTGCCATGTTGCAAGAACGCAACCCCGAGCGATTGGATGAGGTAGCCACCCAGTCGATCAGTCGACTCTTGAACGTTCCCTTGGTGGCGCTATTCAGCTGGTCACCCAAGGACGGTCTGGGTAGCCTTGTGGCTAGTACTCACCAGGACAGCAACTGGAGCTTACCTCAGGGACTCACTGTGGACTCACTCAGAGATCCCCTTATGCAAGAGCTGCTTCAGGCAGACAACTTGATCGTTACCCATCCCGAATCCCTTGCCCCAGCGACTCAGGAGTGGCTGCAGCTGGCCCAGCTAGACCAAATTATTCTGTTCCCCCTGCGCACCCATCCCGGTGAAGTCCCCCAAGGGGTTGTTCTGGCAGGTGTGGAAAAACGCCGCCAATGGAATCCCGAAAGCCTAAATTTTGCCAACACACTGGTCGTGCAGTTGGCAGGTTCCCGACGCACCGTACGCCAGCTGATTCAGCAAGGCGAACAACAGCTCCAGCTCCAACAACTCAATTGGTATAAGCAATACTGCAGCGATCGCTTCGCAGGCACCCTCCAACGAGACCTCAAGCGCCTCCAGGAGAACAATGCGGCCGATCCCGCCTGTCAGCATATGGAATATTTGCTGAACATGATGTCGGACGTGTTCAACAAAGAGCGAGACGGCCTGAAAACTCGCCTCCAGACCATTCCCCTGACTCGCTTTCTCAAGCAGGTTAAGGAACGTATTGACGGTCAGGTCTCCCAACAACAGCTCTGGTGTCAATTCCATGGCACCGACGTCCAT
>CALLPZ010000276.1 GCA_938015405.1 uncultured Pseudanabaenaceae cyanobacterium | reverse complement strand
TTGTCTAATCGTGTTGGCTCCCAACCATTAAATCTCGTTAACGTCACCCCACTCCTTCAGGAGAGGAGCCGGGGGAGAGGGCTCTTGTCTCTTCAATTCTTTCTAAATTGCCCTACGCTGCGCTCTGCTCCCGATAGGCTGCATAAACGCCTTGGACGTTGTACCAATTCAAAAACACCCGCGCCACCTCCAGCGCCAAGCTGGGCTTACCCCGATCAATCAGCCATTGCAGTAGAGGAGCCATTGTCCGCTCGTTAAGCCTGCCGCCCAAGGACAAAATGCCCCACAACACTCGATGAATCCAGGTCATCTGAATCATCATCTTCACTTCCCAGGTGGGGTGCTTCTGATAAAACAGCACCCCCATACGCCCCCGCTGAATTTCCTGATCAATCAGCTTGGGGATTTGATCGAGGCTAAAGGCAGGGTGCCAATGATAGCCCACGGCTTCAGGGCATTTAATCAATGTCAGGCCCAGATTTTTCAGGCGAACGCCTAGCTCCAGGTCTTCCCAACCGTAGAGCTGAAAGCCCGTGTCGAAGAGGCCCGCTTCGAGCAGCCAGTGACGAGCGATCGCCACGTTCCCCGTGGCAAAAAACGCCGCTGAAAAGTCCGTAATTTTATAAGGCTCTGCCGTCGGCTCTTCAAAATTCGCCGTATTAATCACCGCCCCATAGGTGAAAAACTGGTCTCCTCCGGTCTCAGCTTGAGCTTCACTCAACGCCTTGGCATGGCTCTCCAAAAACACCGGCGTCACCACCAGATCACTATCAATAAAGATGATGGTGTCGCCCTTTGCCTCGTTCACGCCATAGTTACGCGCTGCCGAAGGCCCGCCATGGGCTTGCTCAAACAGCCGCACATGGGAAAATTCATCGCTGGTCTTGAGCCAGTCCACCGTGCCATCGGTGGAGCCATCGTCTACGACAACCACCTCGTAGTCAGCATATAACTCGCTGGCATTCTGCTGCTCTAGCGCCCGCAGACACTTCTCCAGAATGGGCTTGCGGTTATAGGTGGGGATAACGATGGAGAAAAACATGGGGGAGAAACTCAAAACCAGACTCAATCGCTCGAAACAGCAGCAGATGACAAAGGGCAGCAGATGGCCAAATACAGGCAATTGCCTAGCCCTGATCTTAGCGCTCCACTACCGACCCGACCGAACTCTATCCCCCACTTCCCTAAGCGTCAGCCTGTCTATTCACCGTATCTGCTTCCTGAACCTGTCAATTCTGACGAGAAATGATAGACTTCAGCCCAACCTTTTGCCCAACCTTTTAGATGGCGCTACGTCATCTATCTCGTCATCCACTAAGGCAACTCCCTGATTCCCTATGCTTAGCGCTGCGCTGATTTCAACGACTCTGCTCTCGGTGTCTCCTGCGTTCTATCCGGCGGCGGATGGTCCTACAACGGTGAAAGCTACGACCCCCCAAGTCGAAGCGACTGTAGAAGTGGCCATTGCTGTCACCGAACTAGAACAGCTCAGCGGCGCCCTAGCGGAAGGCCAATGGGAAAAGGGCAATCGCCTGACCAGCAGCATTCTGCTCAAATCAGTCAATCAGTATGGTCGCGGTTACCTGATTACCAAGGACATCCGCAAGCTGCCTTGCAAGACCCTACGCAGCGTCGATCATCTCTGGACTAGCTCCAGCAATGGCGAGTTTGGTCTCAGTGCCCAGGCCAATATTTGGCTAAAGATGAATGGCAAGACCTTTGATGACGTGACCAAGTTTGAGGACCGTATTGGCTGGCTCGGTCCCGTGGATTTTCTTTCCACGGTGACCGCTCCTGATGGCCACTTGCCTCTACGCCCGGTAAAGCCTGCGGGCATGCCTGATGCCTGGGGCGGCGGCTGGATTCAATCCATGAGCCAGCGCTTAGTGGCTTGCAATATTATTGAAGACCCCAATGCTAAGCCCGTTGTGGCACCCGCAGCTACGGCAAAGCCCAACTCGCCGATTAAAACCCCTGCCCCTAAACCCGCACCAGCTAATACTCCCATTCCTGATGTTCGGTTGCGAGACATCATGAACCGCTAAATTCAGTTGCTTTGCTTGTAGCCCCCCGGTGTTTTTGAAACACTGAGGGGCTTTGCTTTGTTTGTTCTTAAAGGTGAGGCTTTAAGAAAGTCGAGGGCGCAGCAACTCGCTCACTTGAACTTGATAGTCTGGGAAAGTGAGGGATCTCTGCACGGAGTACTCGTTACCCTAACGTCCTGCCACAGGCGACAAGTTATTGCCATACTTCGCCATCAGCTGAGACATCTCAGGGTTATACAACCGCATGTAATTCCAGTAGTTCTCAAACACATGCTCCACATAGCCCCGCGTCTCTGGAAACGGGATTTTCTCCACGAAGCTATCCACATCCTCATTCTTAAACCGCGTTACCCAATCGGAGACATTGCCCGGCCCAGCGTTGTAGCTTGCCACTGCCAGCATGGAGTTCCCATTCCACTCCTCATGGGTGTAGTTGAGATACCAAGTCCCCATCTTGAGGTTGTCCACCGGGTCCGTTAGTTCAAACTCATCAATTCCCGCATTGGGTGCCACCCAGTCCGCAGTCTCTGGCATGACCTGCATCAGCCCACGCGCACCTACAACCGAGCCAATACCTGGCATAAAGCGAGACTCTTGGCGAATTAGGGCAGTGACTAAGAGAGGATTGAGCTTCTCATTCTCAGATGCCGCTTGAATGTCATCAAAAAAGGGCAAGGGATAAAGCGCATACCAATACTCGGGCTGCTTGCTCAAGGCCTCATACTGGGCTTTTTCCTTCGGGTCATCGCGGAAGGCCAAGCTACCAATCATGTAGATGCCATCCAGGTGGTCGCCCACGCCCAAGCGTAGAAGACCATCGGTGAACTGCTCTGCCACACTGGGGTCCTGGCGATTGACGAATTCCGTCTGCCACAGGTCCCAGGCTGCCTGGTCCTCACCGATCGCATACAGCTCATTGATGACCTCGGAGCCCGCAGGCAAATTGCCCCGCTGGGTGTGGGGCACCATCTCCGGCGAAAGGTCTTTGACCGAGAGGAAGTCACCGACGGGGAGGCCCAAGACTGCAGCTGCCCGCCAAGCATAGTAAGAATCGGGGTGATCCTCTAAAAGGCTATTAAAAGACTGGGCAGCTTGCTGGTTTTGCTGAAGCTTTTGCTGCCAGCGACCCTTCCAAAAGATGGCGCGGGGGGTGTTGTCGTGAGCCAGGTTGAACTTTTGGATGTCCCCCGTGAGCTGAACCGCTTCTTTATAACTATTGACCTCGGCATATTTCTCCGCCAGTTCCCAACGCAACTCTGCTGCGGCATCGGATTTAGGGTGATGCTTCAGGAGGAACTGCCGCATCTGGGAGGCAGACTCTTTGCTGTTGAGCTTGTCCAGCAAACGCGACTTTTGCAGCAGCGCTTCCGGCGCATGATCAGGGTAGTCCTGAATCAGCTGGTCCCAGAAGGGCAGGGCCTTTTGTCCCTGGCTCATTTCCGCTAAGCGTTTGAGGGATAACCCCGCTTCTTCAGTGCCTGCGAAGGATTGAGCGACCTGAGTATAGATGGGCTTGGACTTGGTTTGTTGCTCGCTAAGCTGGAGACTGCGAGCGGTGCGATAGAGGTGCTTGGCATTGGCGGGGGCTTTGGCATAGGCCTTGGCACCACCTTTAAAGTTGAGCTTTTCCCAATGGGCAAAGCCAACATCAGCCCAGTCTTCGGGTTGCAGCTTAATGTCTTTCTTTTCGACCAGGTCCGTTAGAACCTGATCCAGGGTTTCGGTGTGGAGACCGTGGCGAACCACCTGCATCATCAGATCGGTGTTTTGGGGCTCTTGCTTGAGACGCGCGATCGCCAATTCCACGCTCTGGGGATGGCTGGGGAAACGAGATAAGGCTTGGTTCCCATAGCTATCATCCTTCTCAGCCAAAGTCACCAAAGCCTCAGCAATGACGGGACTTTCACCCTCCAAAGCCGCCAGCTCCTGCCACACCGCCTCCGCCTGATTCTCATTGCCCAACTTGACCAAAGCCTGGGCTCGCATGGCTAAAACTTGAGGAGCCAGCAGCTTGTAATCCGTTTCCAGGCCCTTCAGTCTGTCCAAGGCCACCTGGGGCTGTTCTGCCAAGGCACGGCTGGCCAAAATATAACGAGCCCGATTACGAGCTTGATCAGCGTTCGGGCGCTTAGCAATCAGCTCTAGCTGAAGATCGTTGAGCTGATGTAAGCCTTTAGCATCAGGGGATTGAGAAGACCGGGCTAGGTTTTCCACCCCAGGACGCTCTTCCCGCAAAGACGAAGCGAGGGGAAGCAGAACACCAGCCGCCGCTCCCAGCGTCATCGCTGTAATAGCACTGGCTAACAAAATGAAATTGAGCCTGGGATTTTTCGGCATAGTGCGGAGGCAATGCAGGTCCTAAAGGTCTCACAGCGGGATGTTTAGGCAGGCTAATGGGTAAAGGTCAAAGAGTCCTCAGCCATAGCACTTGCTTACAGCGATAAACATTCAGGGTGACAGGTCCTAAACGATACCGCCCAAATCCGTTGACCAAGATAACGTGCCCTAGAACATTTGCGTAGGTCGGTTAGCGCTAAATACCATGAGGCATTCTGCCAGCCTTTGTTCCAGCTTCACCAGCCCCCAACATTTCTCCCTTTCCTCGTTGAATTGCCCCAAGCGAACTAATAATAGAAAAGCAGCATCTAAGATTCTGTTCTGCGACCCATCGCTGCAAGGAGATTCTCTCAACATGTCCTCTCGCATGAGCCTCTTCCTCGTCAGCCTCGGTGTGACCCTAGCCTTTTGGATCTTGCGGGGACTGGGCATCCTCAGCTTCGTACCGGGACTAATACTCTGGATACTCCTCTTCATCTCCGTAGGCTTTGGCATTCTTGCCACGACCCGACCGCGTCGATCGTCCTAGGCGGCTCTTGGCCGATTTGCGGCTATTGCGAGAAGCGGTGAAAGCTCCTGCCACGCTGCCGACTGTGACATTGAGCTGGTTGCCAATCAGCATGACAAGGCAGCTTAGGTACAGCCAAATCAGCAGAATAATGACGGTGCTGAGCGTTCCATAGGTGTAGTTGTAGTTCACAACCTTAAGAATGTGGTTGCGAAACAGCAGCGAAATCCCCGCCCAGCAAAAGGCTGCAATAACAGCGCCTGGGAAAATAGGCGTACCGGGTCGCCATCGACTGGGTCCCCAGCGGTAGATAAAGGCAAAGGCGATCGCCACAAGCCCCAGCGCCATCGGCAAGCTAAACCCCTGCCAAATCCTCAGCAAGAAGACTTCAAAGGTATCGCCACTGTTTTGAGCGACCAAATTAACGATCAGACCGCTGACAAAAATCAGGAAAATTGCCCCTAACAGCATGGCCACACTGCCCACTGCTAGCAGAATCGCAATCATGCGATGCTGCCAAAACGGGCGACGCTGCTTGGGCGGCACCTCATGGATCTGATCCATGGCCACCATAGCCGCGCCTACCACGCTGGACGAGGCCCACAGAACTCCCAAGGACGTCAGCGACAGCAGGCTTTGGTTGCGGCCACTAATGTCCAAGAGAAATTCCTCCAAGAGCTTGGTGACAGGGAGGGGAGCCAGAAACTGAACCTGAGCCGTTAGCTGATTGACCGCCGTGCGCGGCGCATCAAAGATCGTGATCACGGTAAGCAGTGCAAACAGGCCAGGGAAAAGAGACAGCATGGCGTTGTAAGCCATTTCTGAAGCGAGGCCCATCAGCCGCTGTCGCCCGGAGTTGCGAATGACCTTGATGATGGTTGATCCGGTCAAACTGCGAATAAAAGTAACGAAATCGATCATTTTAGTCGTCGGGTCGCTACCGTCATACTCCAAATCACCTTCTTGACCAACCGGAAAATGCTATGCTCCAGCAATAAGCATTTGTACGCAAGCAGAATATTTTGCACGGATGACACCAGCCCGAAGGCGAGGCCACACTGGTGTAATCACGGCAACATGGCTCACTATACAGGGCCTGCGCAGGTGCGCTTGGAGTTAAATAATTACCTATGGTTTCTTCTTTATCCACCAGTTTAAAGGCTTCAGTTTTGTCATCTATGACATTGCTGGGAAATGAGTCAGAGGCTGCTCAACCGAAGGCTTCCATCTGGAGCAATCTAAATTTACCTGCAAGCGCCCTGTTCGGAACCGATGGCATTCGCGGTCGGGTTGGCGATGTCTTGACAGCTCCCCTAGCCATGCAGATTGGCTATTGGACGGGGCAAATGCTCCAGCGTGAAGCAGGCAAAGTGGGTCCTGTGGTTGTGGGCCAAGACTCCCGCAATTCTGGCGATATGCTGGCGACGGCTCTGGCATCTGGCTTGACGGCCGCCGGGCTGGATGTGTTGAACCTAGGCCTGTGCCCCACCCCGGGCGTGGCTTATCTCACCCACAGCACTGGTGCGATTGGTGGCGTGATGATTTCTGCGAGCCATAATCCACCGGAAGATAACGGCATCAAGATTTTTGGCCAGAGTGGTCACAAACTGGCGAAGGACCTCCAAGGCGAGATTGAGCAGGGCATTCGTGGTTTGTGGAAGGGGGACATCGTAGAGCCCAGCTACGGCAAGTATCGCCATTGCCCTGAGATGATTGACCAGTATGTGCTGGCCATGCGCGAATCTCTCAATACAAACTCTTTAGAAGGGCTGAAGGTTGTTTTGGACCTGGCCCATGGTGCGGCGGCGCAGCTAGCTCCCATGGTGTTTCGTGCCCTGGGCGCAGATTTGATTTGTTTGCATGATGAGCCCTGTGGCGATCGCATCAATGTCAACTGCGGCTCCACTCACCTCAAGCGTTTGCAAACTTCGGTGCTTCAGCACAATGCGGACCTGGGCTTCGGTTTTGATGGCGATGCCGATCGCCTCTTGGCTGTGAATCACGAAGGAGCCGTGGTTGATGGCGATGGCATTCTCTTCCTTTGGGGTAAGCATTTGCGGGCGCAGGGCAAGTTGCCTGATGACACGATTGTGACGACTGTGATGTCGAACCTAGGCTTTGAGCGAGCTTGGGAAGCTTTGGGTGGCACGTTTGTGCGGACGCCTGTGGGTGATCAACATGTTCAGGCGGAGATGGCTAAGCGGGGGGCCACTCTCGGGGGTGAGCAGTCCGGCCATATTCTGTGCAGTCACTATGCGTTGACGGGGGATGGCCTGCTGACGGCTTTGCATATTTCTGAGTTGGTTCATGAGGCTCAGGTGAGTTTGGCGGAGCAGTTGGCGAGTAGTTTTACGCCTTATCCTCAGTTGTTGCGTAATGTGCGGGTGGAGGATCGGGAGAAGCGTCGTTGTTGGCAGGATTGTGAGCCTTTGATGGCGGTGATTGCTGAGGCTGAGGCTGAGATGGGCGATCGCGGTCGTATTTTGGTTCGTCCTTCGGGGACTGAGCCTTTGATTCGGGTGATGGTTGAGGCGGCTGAGGAGTC
>CALLPZ010000275.1 GCA_938015405.1 uncultured Pseudanabaenaceae cyanobacterium | reverse complement strand
GCATTTGCAGGAGTTAGTAGATTCTGCTGAATGTTTTGTCGGTTTCCGTGGTCCTATGCTAGTGCTTCTTACGTAATTTCAGGGTAACTTTCGACGAGGTTAATATCCTTGCTGGCGGAATAGGAATTCATCTAAATATTGCGTGAAGCTGCCTGTTGTTTCTTCCGCCAATAGGAGCATCGCGGATGGGATTAGGGGGAACTATCCAGTTGCAGCGATCGCCCATGGGTTGACTGGCGGGGGCGATTGTTGGCTGGGAGGAGTTGGGTGAAGGCTGTAATTTGCTGAGAAGAGAGGTAGATGGGTTGCTCCATCACAATCCAGGTCACGGATTCGCTACAGGGGGGCGTGGTGAGCGAGCCGCGATAGCGATAGGAGGTCGCCTTGGCGGGGAGGAGCTGATTGGCATTTATTTGGGCCGAGGTCTCTGTGGCTGGGGTGTAGGCAGGGACCAGGTTCTCCCAAACCCCTCGAAGGCCCTGATTCTCTTCACCCCTGTCAATCATGATGCCAATGACAGCGAGCTTGCCCTGGCGATCTCGATGTACGAGGTGCAGCTCCATGGGGTAATTCTGCCCTTCCAGGCTGTGCTCGCTGGGGTGATGGAAGTGGAACTGGAGCAGATCGAATCGTTGCCCTTCTAACATCAAATAGCTGCCCGGTTCGTAGTTGACCTGGAGGGTGCGGCCATTGTTTTGTACCTGGACGGAGCTGGCGCGGTAGTGGAAGTCTAGGTTGGGGATATCAGTGGGATTGGCATTTTGGAGATTGATTGGGGATTGCTGTTGGCCGCGATCGCACAAGGCAAACTCTGAGTCCAGCTCTCCCCAATGGCTGGGGCCATGGCTGTTTTCGCCGCTGTCATAGGTCCAGGTGAGGGCTTGAAACTCTGGGGGAATGGTGGAAGGAGGGGCTGCCCAGGCTGGGCTATGACCCAGTAGCAAGCTCCAAGCCAAAATGAATACCCCTAACAGCTGGACCATGTTCGAATGTGGCAGAAATGGAATGGTGCGCAGGAGCGATTAAAATCCCGCTGATCCCAGTATTGCCTGTGAGGTCGGCATTGGGGGATCAGCAGGATAGACATTCCATGGGGGCCTAGGGGCTATTGCTGGATGTTCCTAGATAACTTGAGGCAATGGGTGATTCAGAGCGTTAGGCTGCATTGGCCCAGCGTACCTGGTTGGTGTTGGCCTGACTCAGCTTGAGGTTTTGGGTCTTGGCATTGCGGAAGTCGCTGCGGTTGAGATTGCTCCAGCGCAGGTCCGTACCTTGGAGCTCGGCTGAGCGGAAGTTTGCTTCGATGGCGCAGCTGTGGCTGAGACAGGCTCCGTTGAGGATTGCACCTTGGAAGTTGGCTCGGTAGAGAGCCACGCCCATGAGATTGCTGTTCTCTAGCTTGGCTTGGATGAGCTGGGCCTCGTGGAGCAACGCATTGTTCAGGTAGGCTTCGCTGAGGTTGGCCCCGGAGAGTTTGGCTCGGCTGAGATCTGCGCCGCGCAAGTTGGCTCCACGCAGATCCGCCTGACTGAGATTCGCGTCGCTGAGGTCCATGCCCTCGAGATCGGCGTTGCGTAGATTCGCTCCCCGCCAATCGATCCCCCGGAGATCTTGACTAGCATTGAACTCAGGCCGTTTGCCCTGCCAGGAAAAACCGGCTTTGAGTGACTCAGGTTGGACAGCTTTGGGATCATTGAGCTGAGGGGGCACCCACTGGGATCGCTCTAAGGTTGGAGCCGTTTGGCGGGTGAACGAGTTGGATACGGGAGCTGTGGTGTTGCTGCTAATCATGACCGCTGTTCTCCAAAGGATTGAGTCTGCTAGATCTCAGGGGGCGCTGAATTCGGTGACCCATTTAGATTTAGTGTGCTCTAGATATATTGAGAAGATCATGTAGAGCACCACATATCTATAGACTTGAGCCAATAGTCGTGAAGAAAAGTTGATTTTGTAATTATCTGAATTGAGAATCAAAAATATTTGTGATTGGATATGGTCGATCTCAAAAAAAATGGCTATGCAGTGGAGTGCATTTCTCCATGTCTTTGAGGGCCGTTTGACTCGGAGTCCTGGCTTTTGAGGGGGGTGAAGCTGTTATTTACTGATCGAGATCGAATCGTGTCATGGGGATCAAAACTCTAGATAGCTCTGCAATGGCTTGATCCCATGGGTATTTTTAGGTGATCCCCCACCGTTTGATTCAGGCTGACCTCATTTAGAATGACGGAGATGTATTGGGACTGAGTCGTGATCTTGCCTAAGGCCTTGATTTTTGATGTGGATGGCACGCTGGCAGATAACGAGCGGGATGGCCACCGCGTTGCTTTTAATCAAGCCTTTGATCAGCTGGGTTTCGATTGGTGCTGGTCTGAGTCCTTTTATGGCTCGCTCTTGGCGGTAGGGGGAGGAAAGGAGCGGATCCGTCACTTTATTGAGCCTAATCGGGATCTTTTGCCAGAGGATTTTCAGTCTTCTGAGGCACTCACCCAGCTGATTGTTGATTTGCACCGAGCGAAGACCTCCTTTTATCGCCAGCGATTAACCGAGGGAGCGATTCCTTTGCGTCCCGGCGTATTGCGATTGCTAGAAGAAGCTCGGGAGGCCGGAGTGAGATTGGCGATCGCTACAACGAGTGCCCTCCCCGCTGCCATGGCTTTATTGGAACAGACCTTGCCGGAAGGGGCCGCAGATTGGTTTGAGGTGATTGCGGCGGGGGATGTGGTGCCCGCTAAGAAGCCTGCACCGGACATCTATTGTTATGCCCTGGACAAGTTGGGCTTGATGGCGACAGATTGCGTGGCGATCGAGGATTCCCCGGCGGGGGCTAAGGCAGCGATGGCGGCGGGGCTGGCAACAGTCGTAACCGTGAATGGCTATACCGCCCAGGGAGATTTCTCGGGGGCAAGTTTGGTGCTGAGTGATTTAGGAGAGCCTGAGCAGCCGTTCAAAGCAATATCGGGCGAGGCAATCTTAAGAGAGGCGAGGCAGACAGGCTATGTCGATGTGGCCTTGTTGGAAGGGTTGTTGCTTCAATCCAGTCTTTCGCCTTTACGTTGAGTGATGCAACGTTGCACAAATTCTTGAGTTTGGTAGTCATTACTTCACTCAGATGGCTGAGACCGTAGCGCAAAGTAAATAGTTCTAGCAATGTACGGGGATTCGGCGGACTGCTTGAGCAGACGGTGCAAAGGCCTGCTGAAAATGGAGTTAGCGCTGTCTTTTGGGGCAGCAGAATCTCGATTTCCGGAGGATGTCATCTGTGCTTACTTTCAAGCCATGCTGGGTTGGAATTGCTGCTGTGGTGCCGCTAGCTTTGGGAGCGATCGCAGCCCAGGCAACAGAATTGGAGTTAGGCATGTCTAACCGTGCTGCTCAACTGTTACCTGCTGCTCCCCTGTCCTATGAGGCTGTCTTGCCCAGTTCTGTTCCCGAGCTTCAGCGAGGTGAGCGCCCTTGGACAGATACCGCAGCGCTGCTCAAGCAAAATGAGCTACTGGTCATTGGACGTTGCGTTTACCGTCCGCTCCTCGGCACCCAGGTAGAGAGTCGTTGTGAGCCCGTGGTGTTGCCTGCAAACATTGGAGGGGGGCCGGAGTTTGATTTGATTCCTGAGCGCCCACCGACGAATATTCAGGCCTTACCAACGAATGTTGACTTGGACAGCGTGCCCTTGAACTCCGCTTCGGATGATCCTGACCCCCAGGGGCTGGGCGTGCAAGTTCGCTTTTAGGTTCAGTTCACAGCGTGAACTATAGTCTCAACTCTTCTGAGTTCGACTGAATCTAGCCCCATCCTCTTGCTCACTTTGGGGAGAGGGGCTGGATTTTGAACTAATTTTCGTTTTAAATCGGCTGAATGGGGAGAAGATCTTTTGACAGCTGCAAAGAATAAGTTGTAGCTACATCATCACTAAGGCCGTTTGACGCCACAGCATGACAACCCCGCTAAAGGCGACAAAGGCAAAAGCAGCTTGCTTGAATTGCTCTGAGCTCATGCGTTTTAGAACTTCTTGGCCGAGCCAATTGCCAGGGATGGCTGCAGCACCAATCACTAGCCCTGCACTGAGGTGTTCCTGGGTAATGGTGCCAAAGTAAACATAGGCGATCAGCTTGATCACATGCAGGCTGGAGTTATGGAAGGCTTTGGTTGCAATCATGTCTTCCTTCAACAACCCATAGTTAATGTATAGAGGGTTGAGGATCGGGCCAGTGCTACCGATGAGGGCGGAGCCAATGCCATTGAAAAAGGCAAAGGGAAGGAAGGCCCAGCTAGGCGGAGTCCAGGAGGGTTGAGGTTCAGAGAGATTGGTCTCGGGCTCACCTTTGGATTCCGATGACTCCTCAGATGCTTCCCGATTGCGGATCCAGTAGTGCACAGCCATGGCAATGAGGGCGATCGCAATCACCCATTGGAGCCAGTCCAATTGAATGAGGCTGAGGAGATAGGCACCCAGGACAGCACCCCCCACGGCCCCGGGGAAGTACCAGCGCGTGACTTGCCAATCAATTCGCTCCCAAAACATAACCACGCGGTGGCTATTGCCCAGTAGCATTCCCAGGGTTAGTACTGGGGCTACGGCACTTGAGCCACAGAGCCAAGTGACGACGGGAATCAGCACCAAGGGGCTACCGGCACCTGCAAGCATGCTCAAGAACCATGAAGCAAAACTAACAATACCTAGGAGCGATAGCACCATATAAGGTTAAGCAAAAGCTAAGGAATGTTTATGAATCTTAGCCTGGATCGAGCTGGCACTGTGTACAGAACGAGCTGGATTGCTTGGCTTTGAAGGCTAAGACCTTACTTTTCGCAGGCTCTTGTGCGGAGTCTGGAGCCTCTCCATCGACGTCCCAGACTGGAATGAACTCAGTGCTAAGTCAGTACCAAAACTGTTGTCGATGACGCTGGGGCATCTTTGCTATGTTTTGTAACGGATTGCCAGAATGCTGTGGGTGGGAGCCCTCGACTCCTTCGAATGTCGTGGTATTGGGAGATGTAATCGCGATGGAGAGGATCGCATTTTGAACAATAGCCTTAAGAACAGGTTTTGTTGAGTGAGCTGTTGAAATGATGAGCCTCTTTTCATTACGGCTGCGGTAATTCTCTCGGGTAAATGAGGTCTCACACTCGATGGACCATGAGACAGAGAAATACTCAGATAAAACGCTGTGATTAAAAATATTGGCTAGGGGAAAACTTAGATATTTCTACTGAGAGTAAGAATTTGAGCAGCCTCTATTTTCCGTATTTGTAGTGAATATAATTTCCTGTTTCACCGAGTTCTAGACGTAGGGCTAACCAGGAGTGTCCTCGTGTCAAAGTCCTGTGGATATGATTCCCCTGGGGTTTTAGGCATGTTCGAGCACTTGGCTTTCTTCTAAAACCTACTACTACCGTGGCCCTCAGGATGCTGAATGTTGACGGGGATGCTTCTGGGAAGCGTCACCTAGGCCGGCTGATGAGTCCTGTTGGATGGCATTGGAAAAATGCAGGTTTTTCGATGGAGAAGCTGACTTTTATAGCCCCTCTTACTGCGCTGAAATATGGGATTGCGTCGGTCTTATTTGCGACAGCTAGCTACGGTTTTAAACCGGCGTTTAATTCGATCTCCCCAGAGATTTCTGACTAGGCAGTTTACTCGGTTGCTTCGGCCAATAAGGTTCTTTCCCTGTCTGTTTGCTTTGGGATTTCTCTGCGTCATCCTAGGCAGCAATCTAAACCTGGGGGCAATGGCGCAGTCAGCTAATGCTGGGGTGCTTGAAGGCGATCGCCCATCAGTTCAGCTTGCGGACTCAACCGCTCAACGGGTTAAGCCTAGACAAAAATCTGCAGTTTCGCCCCCTGAAGCAGAGCTGTATCGCTCAGAAGGTCTGTTAGGCGCTCCTAGGGCAACGGCTTCCCCTCGCGCACCCCTGGGGCAAAAGTCTGCCGTTGCCACCCCTGGAGAATTTGGCTTGGCTCAACCGCCTTCTCCCGCGAGAGCCCAGCCTGTGGTGCAGGGACGTCCGGCCCAGGCTCCCCCAGCGGATGCTGAGTATCTGCCGGAGGATTTCTT
>CALLPZ010000274.1 GCA_938015405.1 uncultured Pseudanabaenaceae cyanobacterium | reverse complement strand
ACAACACCTTCATCCTCTGGCAAGAAGACCTGATCAGCGTCCAAGATCTCACCACCCAACTCGACCAACTCCCCCCCGAAAAGCCCGTCGTCGTCATGATGGCCCAATGCTTCTCCGGCTCCTTCGCCAACATCATCTACGAAGGTGGCGACCCCAACCAACCCGTCGCCCTCAATAGCCGCTGTGGCTTCTTCGCCACCACAAAAGACCTCCCCTCCGTCGGCTGCACCCCCGAAGTCAACGAAGCCGACTACCGCGACTACAGCTCCAGCTTCTTCGCCGGACTCACCGGCATTGACCGAGTCGGCCAACCCGTCCCCAGTGCCGACTACAACCGCGACGGCCAAATCTCCTACGCCGAAGCCCATGCCTTCGCCAAAATCGACGAGGTTACGAGCGATCGCCCCATCTCCACCCTAGAAGCCTGGCTCCAACGCCAAATTGACCCCGAAGTCGCAGCCTTTATCCTAGAAAAGCCCCTAGATCGCTGGCTAGACATCGCCCGCCCAGAGCGAGCTGCCGTCATTAGAGCGCTCGCCCAGAAACTAGACTTGGCCACAGATCAGCCCTGGCTGACTCGCATGACCGACTGGGAACCCCAGGATGAAGTCGAAGCAGCCTATGTAGAACGCCTACGCATGGAACTGATTAACGTTGCTGCCGAGAAGGTTGTCCAGGCTTGGCCCCAGCAACAGGAAATTTTTCAGCGCTTATTGGACTGTGAAGGGCAAGTCCCAGGCCAGGGAGAACTGCTCACTCAGCATCGATCAGGGATCTGACTAGGCGAGACGCTAGCCCCCCTTTAAACTGATAGTCATTGATTCCCTGACTCCCCTATGGACGGCTTGCAATTCTCCCCCTCTGCCGAGCGCAACAAGGAGCCGATCCTTCAAGTTCTCCAAACAACGCTTCCTCCCACAGGCACCGTCCTAGAAATTGCCAGCGGTAGTGGCCAACATGCTGCCTACTTCTCCGCTCAGCTGAGGCCGCGCCATTGGTTACCCAGCGAAGTGGACCCCAACCTACGCCGCAGTATTTTGGCCTGGCGCAGCGATGAACCCTGCCAAGAATTACATCCCCCCCTCGACTTGAATGTACTGGAGCCTAGCTGGCCCGTTGAGGACGATCGCATTACTCGCACCATCGGCGCCGTGGAGCTACCGCCCATCAATGCCATCATCAACATCAACATGATCCATATCTCCCCCTGGGAGGCCTGCTTGGGGCTGATGGTAGGAGCAGGGCGAATTTTGCCTGCTGATGGTTTGCTGTTTCTCTATGGTCCTTTTAAGCAAGACGGTGAGCATACCGCTCCTAGCAATGCAGCCTTTGACCAGAACTTGCGATCGCGGAACCCCAAATGGGGCGTTAGAGATTTGGAGGACGTGACTCGGGTGGCAGAGCAACAGGGGCTAAAGCGAGCTGAGGTTATCCCCATGCCCGCCAATAACCTTTCCGTTGTCTTTAAGCGCTAGGCCTTGAACAGCAAGACTTAGGCAACGGTCACCTCATCGGACAAGTACACATCCTGCACAGCCTGGAGCAGTTGAACCCCCTCTGCCATGGGTCGCTGGAATGCCTTGCGGCCGGAGATTAGTCCGCAGCCTCCGGCTCGCTTATTAATCACAGCAGTGCGCACCGCTGCCGCCAAATCATTGGCTCCAGAAGCACCACCGGAGTTGATCAATCCCATGCGCCCGGCATAGCAATTGAGCACTTGATAGCGGGTTAAGTCGATGGGGTGATCACTACTTAGTTCGCTATACACCTTGTCATGGGTTTTGCCATAGCTCGTTCCTGCAGCTTGGCTAACGGCAGGGTATCCGCCGTTGAGGGTGGGTTGTTTCTGCTTGATGATGTCTGCACCGATGGTGACGCCCAGATGATTCGCCTGCCCCGTCAGATCTGCCGAGGTGTGATAGTCCTGGTCCTGCTTGAAGACGCCATTGCGCAGGTAACACCATAGGATTGTCGCCATGCCCAGCTCATGGGCGCGGGCAAAGGCTTGGCTCACTTCTTGAATCTGGCGGTTAGATTCAGGTGAACCGAAGTAAATGGTTGCTCCCACTGCCACAGCGCCTAGATTCCAAGCCTGCTCCACGCTGGCATACATGATTTGGTCATGCTGACTGGGGTAGGTGAGCAGTTGGTTATGGTTGATTTTGAGAATAAAGGGAATGCGATGGGCGTAGCGGCGAGAGACGCTCGAAAGCACACCCAGTGTTGTTGCAACAGCATTACATCCCCCTTCCATCGCGAGTTTAATAATGTTCTCGGAGTCGAAATAAATTGGGTTGGGGGCAAAGGAAGCAGCGGCGGAATGCTCAATGCCTTGGTCCACGGGCAGGATGGAGAGATAGCCCGTATCGGCGAGGCGGCCATGGCCATACAACTGTTGTAGGCTGCGCAGGGTTTGGGGAGAGCGATCGCTCTGTTGAAAAATACGCTCCACCCAGTCTGGTCCCGGCAGATGCAAGAGCTCCTGGGAAACCTTGGCTTTGTAGGCCAGCAGATCTTCAGCCTCATCCCCTAAATAGTTCGTCAGGCTAGAGGCTTGGGACTTCTTCATAAGGGCAACCATGGCATTCATTCCATCACTGGAGATTGATTCCAATGTGGCGAGCCCATCTAGAACTGACCAAACTCAAGAGAGAAAGATCATGCTTATTCAAAAAGTTTGAAATAAAAGTTGATATGCACCGATGGTCTTCGGTACTCCGAATTTCGGTTAGGCAAGACCAGCTTCTGCCTCGTCTAGCTCAGACTCCGTTGAGGCTTTCATGACCGGCTTTTGGTACAGCGGCACCGTGAAGGTCACGGTCGAGCCCAGCTCCTCGCCCATGCTGTAGAAGTGCACTTCACCCCCCATTGCTTCCACCAGTTTTTGGGAGATCACCAGGCCCAGACCCGTGCCACCATATTGACGAGTGCGGGAGCCATCCACCTGGCTAAAGGACTTGAAGAGCTTGGCCTGTTGGTCGAGGGAGACACCAATGCCCGTATCCGCCACGCGAATTTCGAGCAGACCCGGCATTTCCTCGTCATTGACCATCACAGCCTTCTCAATAATGCGGCTGCTGATAGCAATGCTGCCGGAGTGGGTGAATTTCAAGGCATTGCCGACGAGGTTGAGCAAGACCTGGAGGAGGCGTTGATAATCGCCATAAACAATGACTTCGTCGTGGGTCTTAGGCGGCGTAATTTCGTAGAGCAGATTGCGAGCGAGGGCTTGACGGCGAGTTTTCTTGCTGACGTCTTCAAACAGTTCATTCAGTTGGACTACGCTCAGGTCCAACTCCATTTTGCCTGCTTCAATTTTGGCGACATCGAGAATGTCATTGATGATGTCGAGCAGGAGCAGGGCAGAGTTATGGGCTTCTCCAACAAATTCCTGGAGCTCCTCTTCGGTATCGGCCATGCCATCGATCACCAGCTTGAGGAAGCCGATCATGCCGTTGAGGGGGGTGCGCAGCTCGTGGGAGGTATTGGCGAGGAATTCGCTTTTCAGGCGTGAGGCTTCTTCGGCTTCCTGGTAGGCCAGCTCAGCTTCGCGGTGGGCCTCTTCAATTTCTTTGTGTTTGTAGAGGAAGTCGTCTTTGACCTGATGCAGTTTTTGGTCCAGGGCTAGGTTCTCTTGGATGGCCATACCGTGGGCGATCGCGGCCCCCAGCGAATCGCCAATATCTGCCAGTAGCAGAAGTTCTGAACCGGTCCAGGACTCAGCTGCGGGCCGGTAGAGCAGCAGCAAGCCCTTGGGCTCACCTCGGTAGGTTACGGGAACTAAAACTGCAACCTGTGGGGTGGTGGGTCGGACCGAGCCGGAAGTGGCCGTTTGATCTTCGACCAGTTCGATTAATTCTGCAGGTTCAGCTACCACAATGGGGTCTAGCTGAGCGAGGGCGAGGGAAACCGTGTTGTGGGTATCGAGCGGCAGGGATGCCTTCGCCGCTAGTGGGTCTGCTCCCAAGCCATAGGCCGCAGCCAAGGGGAGCATCAGGTTGTCTGTGCAATAGCTGTAGGCTAGACAACCGCTGAGACAGAGGGCTGAGCCCAGCTTCTGACTGACTTGCGGCCAGAGTTCGCTGGGCTGTGGTGTGGCATTAAAGCTCCGCTGAAGCTGCCGCAGCAATGCGCCATGAGCAGGCGTCAGAGCTGCTTCGTAGTTGCGCAACGCTAAGCTGGGAGCTGCGACTGTCTCCGTCGAGCCCTGGGGGCCGGGTGCTGAGTTTTGAGAGCTGGCGGAAATTCTGCTGGACATGGGCTCAAATCGCTCACCGTGGGGCTATTCTAGGCAATTTCTTCCCCATTAAAGGAGGCAGTACTGTTACTTTACAGGCCCAATCCTAGCTAGTCGGGGTAAATCAGCGTTACGGCTGATAAGAAGCCAGCCTCAGCATTGTGCGGGATGATTGACCCGGTCATTACATTGGAGCAACAAATCCATCGTCTAATCGCAATCAGACGATTACAATATCAATATATGTAAAGTCATTCCTATGCCTAGAGGGTCAATAGAGCCTCTAGCCTGCTGATTCTGAAGCAGGTTGCTCCAGACTTTAGACTTTATCCAGTTCGTCCCTTTTCCCGGAGTTCCAAAGTCAGGTATGACTGACGTTCCTGTTTCTAAGATTCGTAATTTTTCCATCATTGCCCATATTGACCACGGCAAGTCCACCTTGGCCGATCGCCTCCTGCAAGATACGGGAACGGTCGAAGCGCGGGAAATGAAGGAACAATTCCTTGATGGGATGGACCTGGAGCGGGAGCGAGGCATCACAATTAAGCTTCAGGCTGCCCGAATGAACTACAAGAGTGAGGACGGTGAAGACTACGTCCTCAACTTGATTGATACGCCGGGCCATGTCGACTTTTCCTACGAGGTGTCGCGATCGCTGATTGCCTGTGAAGGGGCGCTCCTCGTTGTTGATGCGTCCCAGGGCGTGGAAGCTCAGACCCTGGCAAACGTTTACCTGGCGCTGGAAAACGATCTTGAGATCATTCCCGTCCTGAATAAGATTGACCTGCCGGGGGCAGACCCAGAGCGGATTAAGCAGGAGATTGAAGACATTATTGGCTTGGATTGCAGTAATGCGATCGAGGCCTCAGCCAAGCAAGGCATTGGTGTCCCCGAGATCTTGGAATCCATCGTTCACTTGGTGCCACCTCCGCCAGAGAACACTGACAAGACCCTGCGAGCGCTGATCTTTGACAGCTATTACGATGCCTATCGCGGTGTCATCGTCTATTTCCGAGTCATGGATGGCAGCGTCAAGAAAGGCGACAAAGTGCTCTTGATGGCATCGGACAAAGAGTATGTCATCGATGAATTGGGCGTCCTATCTCCTGGCCAAGTGCCCCTAGATGAGCTCCATGCCGGAGAAGTGGGCTATTTCGCAGCATCGATTAAAGCCGTTGCCGATGCTCGGGTGGGCGATACCATTACCCTCGCAGAAAAGCCTGCAGAAGAGCCCCTACCGGGCTATTCGGAAGCTAAGCCTATGGTTTTCTGTGGCATGTTCCCCACGGAAGCCGACCGTTACCCCGACCTGCGGGATGCTTTGGATAAGCTTCAGCTCAGTGATGCAGCCCTTAAGTATGAGCCCGAAACCTCCAGCGCCATGGGCTTCGGTTTCCGCTGTGGCTTCCTGGGTTTGCTGCATATGGAGATTGTGCAGGAGCGATTGGAACGTGAATATGATCTGGATTTGATCACCACAGCACCCTCGGTAATCTACAAAGTCACGACGATTCAGGGTGAAGAGCTGTTTATCGACAACCCCAGTCGCTTACCGGACCCCCAGTATCGCGAGAAGGTTGAGGAGCCCTATGTGCGCCTCGACATGATTACGCCTGAAGAGTATGTCGGTACCCTGATGGAACTCTGCCAAGATCGTCGCGGCGAGTATAAGGACATGCGCTATCTCACCCAGGGGCGCACCACGCTGATTTATGAATTACCCCTGGCGGAAGTGGTAACTGATTTCTTCGATCAGATGAAATCCCGTTCCCGAGGCTATGCCAGCATGGAGTATCACTTGATCGAGTATCGAGTGAATAACCTCGTCAAGCTGGAGATTCAGATCAACAAAGATCCCGTTGATCCCTTGGCTGCGATCGTTCACCGAGACAAGGCTTACGACATGGGTAAGGCCTTGACTGGCAAGCTGAAAGAATTGATTCCTCGTCACCAATTTAAGATTCCTATCCAAGCCTGTATTGGTGCCAAGGTCATTGCGAGCTCCCATATTCCAGCGCTGCGAAAAGACGTGTTGGCCAAGTGTTACGGCGGTGATATTTCCCGTAAGAAGAAACTGCTGAAAAAACAGGCAAAGGGCAAGAAGCGCATGAAGTCTATTGGCACAGTAGATGTTCCCCAAGATGCTTTCATGGCTGTACTCAAGCTCGATACCTAGTCCTCCTCCTGTACCCTTCAGACCTGAGCCCGCACCTCAATGCTTGGACATGGGGAGTTGTAACTTACTGTTCTTGTTTTAGTGAATCGGCTAAGCCCTGGTGTCCCCAAAGACACTGGGGCTTTCTGTTGGGGAGAGATTATGAGGACGACCAGGTGAGGATGGCCGAATGCTTGACTTATTCCTGATTTGGTGAAACTTCCTGTAGAAGAGGATTCTGGCTGTTGGGTGAAAACCGAATCATGAGTTTTGTTTACATTGCTTAACTTTTGAGTTACATTAATTAACAAGAAACGAAACACCCAAAGGAGAACAACATGTTCACCGCCTTATTCGCCGTTATCGTGATTGGTTGGGTTGCTGCTGCAGTGCTAGGCACCCAAGCTTACTTTCGGGGTGAGCAACGCAAGCCCATTCATGGTCGTAACTGGAACTCCTCTGCATTTGAGCAGGTTGCCGCTAGCGTGACAGGTGAGCGCACTGACTACAGCGAGCGCACCCCCGGTTTTGATGTTGCTGAAGCCAGCGCCAACGGTATCTAGTAATGCTTCCATCACGCCAAAATGTGATGGTCTACCCCCTATGGGTTCGGTTGCTCTAACAACTTAACCCGCTTGATTGAGACTCTCTCCTCTCATACTAAAAAGCTCCCGCGATGGCCGTCGCGGGGGCTTTTTAGTGTTGATGGTGAAAAATGAGAGGTCGGAGTATTGGGGGCTGTTCTAGCGGGATATCTGCTGATTTCTTCGACTCGCGTCATTCTCTTAAACAAATGAAGTCAAACGTAAATGTTTGAGCCTTTGCTGACTTCGCTCCGAATTAAAACTTACGCTTTGTTTCTATCTTTGTCGGGGATCAGAAAAGCCGGTCAGGATGAAAAAAATACGACGTCCTCCTAATGGCAGGCATAAAAACTATGGCACCATCCTTACTGGATCAGCTGCGCGACATTACCGTTGTTGTTGCAGACACAGGCGATATTCAAGCCATTGAAAAGTTCACGCCTCAGGATGCCACTACAAACCCTTCCTTGATTACAGCGGCGGCTCAAATGCCAGAATACCGCTCTATTGTGGATGAAACTCTGCTGAAGGCGAAGGCTGATGCGGGAGAGGGGGCTGACCATGATGCGGTGAGCAAGTTGGCTTTTAGCCGTTTGGCAGTGGCCTTTGGCGTCAAGATTTTGGCTATCATCCCAGGCCGCGTCTCTACAGAAGTTGATGCCCGCCTGTCCTATGACACTGAGGCGACGCTAGCCCAGGGCAGGGACATCATTGCCCAATATGAAGCTGCAGGAATTAGCCGCGATCGCGTGCTAATTAAAATTGCTTCTACTTGGGAAGGTATTAAAGCCGCAGAAACTCTGGAACAGGAAGGTATTCACTGCAACTTGACCCTCCTTTTTGGATTGCACCAGGCGGTGGCCTGCGCGGAAGCCAAGGTGACCTTGATTTCTCCCTTTGTAGGTCGCATTCTCGATTGGTATAAGAAGGATACGGGTCGGGATAGCTATCCACCTGCAGAAGACCCAGGCGTGCTCTCTGTCACCGAGATCTACAACTATTACAAGAAGCATGGCCATGGCACTGAGGTCATGGGCGCTAGCTTCCGCAGCATGGAAGAGATTGTTGAGCTAGCTGGCTGTGACCTGCTAACCATTGGACCTAAGTTCTTGGCCCAGCTCCAGGACAACCAGGCTGAGCTGCCTCGTAAGCTGGATCCTGCCAAGGCTGCTTCGATGGACATTGCCAAAATTTCCATGGATAAAGTCATCTTCGATCGCATGCATGTAGAAGACCGCATGGCGAATGAGAAGCTGGATGAAGGCATTGCTGGATTTACCAAAGCCTTGGAGAACTTGGAGTCTTTGCTATCCCAGCGACTTGCCCAGCTCGATAGTGGCGCCACTGTGAGCCATGCTGCGGAGGATATTTTCCATAGCTATGACTTGGATGGGGACGGTTTCATTAGCCGTGAAGAATGGATGGGCTCTGATGCCGTGTTTGATGCCATTGATGAGAATCACGATGGCAAGATTACGCCGGAAGAACTTGGTTCTGGGCTGGGCGCATTACTGCATTTGGCCAGTGTGTAGGGTCTAGCTGGATATTTGGGCGATGCTGCCCTACCCACCAATCCCTTTGCCAGAGCTCGTCAGCTACCGATGACCTCTTTATGTCTCTGCGACCCATAGATTCCCTCTGGGTCGCAAGGCTGTCGAGCATCATGACGGACTCGGGGGCAGTGGATAAAATAAGAAAAAGCCCAGCAGATTCAGTTCTGCTGGGCTGTTTCTATGAAAACTGTTCTCGTGTAATGCCAGTCCGATAATGCTATTACCCCCGATTCCCATTCGTTGAACGTAGATGCTGGGAGCATAAAGCTAAAGCTGCGCTCCCAGACTATTCAGGGCGTAGCAATTCGGATGTGATCTCAGAGAACTGCAGGCTCTAAGCTAAACCACGCTTTGAGCCGTTATTAGACTGTCGGCTAGGTTGAGGAGCCGATTGGACCTGGTAAGGATTAATGACCGTAAATCCGCCTGTGGAGCGACCGACCTCTCGGGGCAGGGGGGCTGGGTTGGTGATGTAGGACTGTGGCTTACGTGTCGCTTGGCTCTGCTGTTGAAGCTGGGCTTGAACCGCTTGCAGCTGGGATACTTGGGCGGCGGAGAGCTGCTGTCGCTCCTGAACAGGACGAGCGGTATTGCGATTCATCACTGGAACAGGGGGCTGAACCCTAGCTGCATTAGCAACTGCTGTGCGTTGTCGGGGAGCTCCCTGAGCGATGGTTTTTTGTGGCAGTGCTGACGCCAGGGGGAAATCATCGTCCAAGAACTGATCAAGACCGACTTGCTGTAGCTTTGCAGGGGCCAGTTGGGCGGCCTGTAGTTGCTGCTCACGCTGTTGGATCAGGCTTTCCAATTCGGCAATGGTGAGTTTCGTCTCTTCTAAGCGATTACCCGTTTGACGCCAGGCTGCGAGGGAAAAGCTTGCTACGCCCAAGCTGGCGCTCACCAGGCCCGCAATGGAGAGGTAAGCACCCGAAAAGTCTCGGGCTTCTCCAGAGAAAAAATGGTCGCGGTTGAGCTGGATGTCAACGCGTTCATTGGCAAACTTAGCTGCGGGTAAACTGGCGACTGTAAAGGCTGCACCAGAGACGAGCAGAGCGACCTTGACACATTTCAGGAACTGCATGGGCTGACTTTAAGGCTCGCGAGGGAATCGAGGGGGCACGCTTCAGAAGAGAGCGCTAGGGAAGCCAGAAAAGATATTTGGACCAAAGAAATAGCTGGAGATGTGCCGGCTGAATGCCTTATCAGCTTCGAAATCAATGGATAATTTTCTTAAACTCCCACTAGAGACAATTTATCAACTCCTTTGATCGAATTTATATAGATGCGGTGAATATCAGTTTTTTGATTGTGAATTTAGTATAAAAACTTTCCGGATGAAATTCTCAAAGTCAGGCTCAGTCTCTCTTTGGTTAGACAAGTGGACTGGATAAAAGTTTGAATTGTGATCAGAATCATCGTTGAAGCGTGATCAAGATCATTACAAGTTCAACTTAGATAAAAACCACTGAGAATTGCTGAGAATTTTATTGGGTTTGATTGCAGGAATAAGCATTTCTGCTGTAGTTATTTGCTGTCATTTTTTGTTTGTTGGGTGCTTTGGCTCGTTTGTAGGGTTACTTTTTTGGAGTGCTGATTTTGCCATGAAGCCATGGCGCAAATCACCCTTGCAAAGGCGCTTTGCAAGGGTGATTTAACTATTCTTGAGATGAATCTAAATAGTTAGAGTTAATTATCTCTAATTGAGCGAATCTACCTATTCCTGGCAGGAATGCGATGAGATCACGCTTTGAAAATCCTCCTCGTTTTTGATTGTTTCAAACGCCGCATCGGTGCGAGCAGCTTCACAACAGCGTTCTGGCTCGATCGCCACGGCCTGATTGAGCGCGACTAAGGCTTGTTCTGCTTCTCCTTGGAGGGCATAGAGTCTGGCCTTACCAAACCAGGCTTGGTAGAAGGATTGCTTGGCAGAAATGGCTTTGTCGTAGGCGGCGAGGGCTTCGGGGTGACGCGCAAGCTTGCCGAGAGCTGAGCCCTTGGCAAACCAGGCTTCACCAAAGTCGGGGGTAATGGCGAGGGCTTGGTTGAAGGCGGCGATGGCGGGTTCTGGCTGTTGTCGTTTGGCTAGTGTGACGCCTTTGACGTACCAAGCCCGGCTGTTGTCAGGTTCTAGGGCGAGGGCTTGCTCAATGCTGGCGATCGCGGCTTCAAAGGCTGCTTCAAAGTAGAGTGCTTTTGCTTGGGCGATGTAGTCGTCGGCGCTGAAGGACAGCTCCTTATGCTTTTGCTGTAGTGCGGTGAGCTGTTGGGTAAGCGCTTGAACTTTGTTGTGGAGTTCGGGGCTGTTGCCAACGGCAGCATCAGCACTGGCGGGGTCTGCCCCAACGCGGATGGCTTCTCGCATGGGGGAGGGGAGGATCTTCGACAGCTCCTGGACAATGGCATCTTTTTCCCGCTGGGCATCGGAAAACAGCGCTTTGAGCTGGTCGAGCTGGGTGGCAAATTCCTGACGCAGCGCCTCCATGTCAGCTTTGTAAGCATCGGCCTGGGCGGTTAGCTCTGCAGCGGCTCCAGCGGCAAACTGTTGCTCGACCTCTTGGCGGAGTTGCTGCTGGGTTTCGGTGAGCACTTGGTTGATGACGCTGCGGCGTAAAAACCAGAAGCCCACGGCAATGATGGCGGGTATGGCTGTGAGGACAACTAATAAAACATTAAGCAGGGTCGTGGTGTGGGAGAAGGTGCGGTCTACTTCATCCTGGATAACCTGACGAATGACGACGCTATTTTCAATATCTTGTTGGACTAACTGTTCGAGCTGGGGGTTGCGGCGCACCTCTTCGAACTTTTCCCAGACGGAGGGCGGGTAAGGATAGAAGGGAACGAGCTGTTGCTGGGTGCGGGATCCGGGGTTGGCCTCTTTGCTGGAATTTGCGACGGTGGCGGCAGTCGGCGTGAGGTTGGGAACATCTGCTGCGATCGCGGCCTCGTGCCACCCACCAAGACTTCCGAGCCAGAGCATCAGGGTGAGGAACAGGACTAGCCCAGGCTGGAAATAGGCCTGACGTTTAGGACGAAGCCAGGCTTGTAGAAGGTTCACTGGGGCAAAACCTCGTAACCTCTCTGCAACCTTGTGCAGGTTTGCCAGCCCGAGCCAATTTCTTTGAGAGACCACCTTTGCCCATCCCATGCGTCCTTTCTAAATTAAGGGTTCCCTCGCAACTTGTACGGCCTGAATGCTCGGTTGGGTGAAATTGTAAGAATTAGCGCTGTTGGTGATGGGGGAGAGATCAGCGCTGGGGCGATCGCCTCCTGTTACGAAACCAGCAGCTACCCCTGCCTAGGACTGCGATCGCGGTTCATAATGAGACTCGAACAGAAAATCCGAGTGGGTTTGGCTGCTCTAGGGCCAGTTTCGTCATTTTGTTCGTTCATTCTTTGATTGTGATTTCCGTGGCCCTAGCGGAGATCAAATTGCCCCAGGCTGACTGCTTCCATGGTCCAAAAACGCCTTTCGGTTCCCGTTGCGAACTCATCTCCCCGCTTCAACTCATGGGTAAAACGCCTGCCCTGGATCCTCCTGGGCATTGTCGCTGTCCTGTTTAGCTTGGACTTTGGCTGTTGGCTGGTCGCAGAGAGCCTGTGGTTTAAAGAGTTGGGCCATGAACAGGTGTTTTGGCTGCGTTGGGTGACCCGTTTGGGTGCATTGGCGATCGCTCTAGTGGGATCGGCTGGGTTTATTGGGTTTAACTTCCAACTGGCCCATCGTCTGGCCAAACCCCAGTCCGATGAAGCGGTGAACCCTCTCCATTTACCCCTGATTGACCAAACTCAGCAAAATACAAGTCAGCCCGCCCAAGTCTATGGCTTTGGCCCCATGGGCCTGCGCAATCTCATGGCCACGGTGATTGGCTTGGGGCTGTTGCTCTCTGTTTTGCTGTATCACCATGGTTTGGACCTTTGGTATAGCTGGCATCACGGTGAGGTTCTTCTGCAGCAGCGCCCTCCCCTGCCCTTGCAGTTTGATATCTACACCCTGGGGCAAGATCTTCTGCGACTGTTTCGACAACCTTGGCAGTGGTTGCCGCTACTGGGCTCTGTTGCGCTACTGGTGACTGCGCCTTGGGCCACGCTGATTGCAGAGGCTGTGGTGCTCTGTATTGCTTTTGCCATGGTGCTATCCAACCAGTGGATGAGCATTCTGCCAGCGTTTTATCCCACGGCTTTTGGCCTAGACGATGCTCAATTTGGCCAGGATATTAGCTTTTATATTTTTACCCTGCCCCTGTTGGAGCTGCTGCGATTCTGGCTAGTGGGATTGTTGCTGTTCACCCTGCTGGCCGTCGTGATTCTCTACATTGCTGGCGATGGAAGCCTGACTCGGGGCTTATTTCGCGGCTTCTCGTCGGCCCAGCAGCATCATCTATATGGCTTAGGTGGTGGCTTTATGGCCACTGTGGCCCTGAGCCACTGGCTGTCTCGCTATGCGCGCCTATATAGCCAACGCAATAGCAGCTTTTTTGGAGCTAGCTATACCGATGTCACGGTGCAATTGCCCGTGGATGTTGCCTTAACCTTGCTAGCCAGTCTGATTTCCCTGGGCTTGTTGTTTCGTGCGGGGGGCTGGACCTTTAAGAATTGGCGGTTTCGCAGCTTACACCAGCGTTCTGCATTTAAAAAAGAGCGCCGACGCCGTCCCCGTTCCAAGGCATTGGAATTTTTTGTGGTTCACCCCTTCTTAGATTTGGGGATTGGCTACATCTTGTTGGTGTTGGTGGTGGGCAATGCCTTACCGGCAGTGGTGCAGAAACTTGTGGTCTTGCCCAATGAATTTGAGCGAGAACGGTCCTATATTTCTCGGGCCATTGATGCCAGTCGCCAAGCCTTTGACCTAGAAGATGTTGAAGTTAAGACCTTTGACCCCACCGATAATCTGACGCTGGCTGATTTGGAGAGTAATCGCGGCACCTTAGACAATGTGCGCTTTTGGGACCCAAGGCCTTTGCTGCTGGCCAATCGGCAACTTCAGCAAATTCGTCTCTATTACAGCTTTCCCGATGCGGATATTGACCGCTATCAGCTTCAAGATGACAGCAGCGCCAATCAGCAAGTGATTGTGGCTGCTCGCGAGCTGGATTACGAGGCGGTTCCTGAGGCGGCTAAAACCTGGGTCAATAAGCATTTGGTTTACACCCATGGCTATGGGTTTACCCTCAGTCCAGTGAACACCGTGGGCGGAGGGGGCCTGCCGAACTATTTTGTCAAAGATATCGGTGCAAATATTACCTTGCAGGGCAGCGATGCCCTGGGAATTAGTGAGCAAGAAGTGCGGGAAAATATTCCCATTGGTTCACCTCGGATTTATTACGGCGGTCTCACTAACACCTATGTGATGACCTCGACCCGCAATAAGGAATTGGACTATCCCAGCGGCAATAATAATGCCGAAAACGTTTACGACGGTCGGGGAGGTATTTCCCTGGGCAATACCCTGCGTCGCTGGACCTTTGCGCTGTATTTGCGAGACTGGCAGATGGCCCTGACTCGCAACTTCACCCCCGATACGAAGTTGCTGTTTCGCCGCAATATCAAAAACCGTATTCAATCCATTGCACCCTTCCTTAGATACGATGCGGATCCCTATTTGGTGATTGCGGATCCCCAAGGAGAGGGAGTGGAAGAAAATCCCAGCAAGCTTTACTGGATTGTGGATGCCTATACCACTAGCGAGCGCTATCCCTATTCCGATCCAGGTGATCATCCTTTCAATTACATTCGCAACTCCGTCAAGGTCGTTGTTGATGCCTACAACGGTTCAATGCACCTATATGTGGCCGATGGGGATGACCCCATTATTCAAACCTGGGAGCGTATTTTCCCAGGCCTCTTAGAGCCCTTGGCTGCCATGCCGGATTCCCTGCGTAGCCACATCCGCTATCCCATTGATCTGTTTGATGTGCAATCGGAGCGGTTGCTGACCTACCACATGACCGATGCCAAGCTGTTCTACAACCGTGAGGACCAATGGCAGGTGCCCCAGGAGATCTATGCCAATGAACCCCAGGCGGTGGAGCCCTATTACCTCACCATGCGACTGCCCACGGAGGATCAAGAGGAGTTTGTGCTCTTGCATCCCTTCACTCCGGTGCGCCGCAATAATTTGATCGCTTGGCTGGCTGGCCGTTCCGATGGGGACAATTATGGCAAGTTGCTGCTCTACCAATTCCCAAAGCAGCGTTTGGTTTATGGCCCTGAACAAATTGAAGCTCGGATTAATCAAGACCCCAGCATTTCCCAACTCATCTCCCTGTGGAATCGTCAGGGCTCTCGTGTGATTCAGGGCAATCTTCTGGTCATCCCCATTGAGCAGTCCTTGCTTTATGTGGAGCCGCTGTATTTGGAAGCCGAGCGCAATAGTATTCCGACGTTGATTCGCGTCATTGTGGCCTATGGCAATCGTATTGTCATGGAAGAGGACCTGAACCAGGGGCTAGAACTGTTGTTTGACCCAGAGGTTGCGGATGAGTTGACTGCGAAAATAGAGACTCAGCCTGACTTTTCTGATGTGCCAGGGGCAGCGAGCTTGGATCTTAGCCAGCCGATCACGACTGAAATTGGTGATCCCGAGGATCCAAGCTTGAGCTTGCCAGCAGTCACGACTCCTTAGCACAGCTAGATAGTTGAACCTATTGAGTAAAGCTGTAATTTTAAGGCGATCGCTGTTAAGCGAGCTGCTTTTGTGTGGTTTTTGTGTGGCTGCGTAATTTCAGTGAGTATTTTGATTCAGGTAGTATTATTGACTTACTACTGGATCGATGAAGGCACGGAAACGTGCGTAAAATATCGCAGGGAAATTGGGTTTTATTTTTGAGCTGTTGCTTGAAAATATGCCTGAAAGTGTCTTGTATAAAGACTTCTCTGGTTTTCAGAAAATCATCCTCCTAGACCTTGTAGTTCTAATTCACTACCTCAATTCGTCATTTTTTGGTGCTGCGAGTGCTGTATCAAAAGCTTAGTTAGGGTCAAATATATATGGCCTTTGCTGGAGTTGATATAGGGGTAGATCAATAGACCGGTTTGTCTGGGAAACATCATGTTCCGCGATAGTGCGCAGCAACAACTTACGGAAAAGGCTCAATGTAGATCTCAGCTAGGCTGGGCACTGCAGCAGCTCAATGCGCATCCTTCTCTTCCGGAGGTGGAACGATGTGCTCGGCTCATTTGGTCAACGGTGAGTCGCCACACTCGCCTGTTCCACAATGCGGACCATGTCCTGAGATTGAGTGAAGGGGGCGATGCCATCCACACCTTGGCTGCTCTGTTTCACGATGCAGTTTATGTGCAGGTGGATGATGGCTTAGAGCCTTCTGTGCAAGATGTTCTAAGACCCTATTTGCTTCAACGAAATAATCAGCTTTATCTGCAAGGGGTGAGTGCATTCCAGCGACAGCGCAGTATTGCTCTGGTGGCTCATCTCTTTGGCTATCAAGAGGTCACCCCTCAGCTTGCCAGCCAGCACAATGAATTTTTGAGTGCGTTGTTGGCTGTTCGCTGCCTAGAGTCGTTTCTGGATTTGGGTCAATTGGCCCAGATTGTCGTGGCGATTGAGGCTAGCATTCCCTTCCGAGGAAGATTGGGAGCCCCGGCTGATATCAATCCTTCTGAGTTGTTGTGGCAGCGTCTTCAATCGGCAAATCAATTGTTTGAGTTGGGTTTGGATGATGCCACGATAATCCGGGCAATCCATCGAGCCGTGGCTTTTGCCAACCGTGATGTGGATAGTTTTGCCACGGTGGATCCAGCCGTTTTCCTGGATAAAACTTGGCTGTTGCTGCCGGAGTTCAATCCCGCTTTGCGAGATCCGATGCATTACAGCGTGCAGGACTATCGCAAGGCCCTGGAACGCATGGAAGCCTTTCTCCAGGATTTGAAAGCAGGCTCTGTTTTTCAGCAGTTCCGTCATTATCCGGACAATGCCACTTGCCAGACTTGGGAGCGGCGGGCTCAACAAAATCTGTCGGTTGCTCAGCTCTATCTGAAAACAAAGATTGTGGCGATCGCATTGTTAGAAGCGATCGCCCCCTACTACCAGGGTGAGGGACCCATGGCAGATTGGATGGCTCGCCACTTTAGTGACCCCCCTTGGACCGAAATCTTTGGTCGCTGGAATCTGAGTCACCCCCTGACAACCGTGACCCAAAGTCAGGTACTTCAGGTAGCTGAGCAAGGACGCCATGGCGTTTGCAATTTTGATTTGCGACATTCTCCCCTTGCCGCCTTTTTGATTCGAGCCGTGGGTTTTGAGCGCATTGACCAGTTAAGGCACCAAGCCAATGCGCTGTTTGAAGAGCGCATTGGTCCCGATGAATTCCTTGGCCAATGTGAGGCCAAGGTGGTTCAAGCGATTACTCGGAGACTTCAGCCGCTGTCATAGGCAGAGGCGTGGGTTCTGCAATGGCAGGCGTCGCTTCTGAGCTTTGCTTCCTGCCATCTAGGGCAGCCGTAATGAGACCCCGGAACAAGGGATGGGGCTTGTTGGGGCGGGATAGAAATTCAGGGTGGAACTGGCAGGCAATGAAGAAGGGATGTTTGCGATATTCCACCATCTCCACCAAGCGACCATCGGGAGATGTGCCGCTGATGTTGTAATCCGTATCGAGGAACAGGGTGCGATAGGCATTGTTGAACTCGTAGCGGTGGCGGTGACGCTCATAGATCACCTCATCTTGGTAAAGCTCTGAGGCTAGAGTGTCCGGGGCAACGCGACAGGGGTAGAGGCCCAGTCGCATGGTGCCACCTCGATCCACGACATCCTCTTGCTCAGGCAGGAGATGGATTACAGGATGGGGAGTGATCTCGTTAAATTCGGAGCTGTTGGCATCGTCCAGCTTGGCGACGTTGCGAGCCCAGTCCAGGACGGCACATTGCATGCCGAGGCAGAGTCCGAGGAAGGGGATTTTCTGCTCACGGGCATATTGAATGGCTTTGACCTTGCCGTTTACGCCCCGGGTGCCAAATCCACCAGGAACCACAACGGCAGCCACATCCTTGAGGAATTTCTCTGCGCCTTCAGCTTCTACATCCTCGGCGTTCACCCAGCGTAGGTTGATACCGCAGCGTTGGCTGGCGGCAGCATGGCCCAGGGATTCGACGACGGAGAGATAGGCATCATTGAGCTGAACATATTTACCCACCAGCGCAATGGTTAGGGTCGGGCCAGGTTGGCTCAGACGATTGACCCAGTCTTCCCAGCTTGCAAGATCGGGCTCGCGCTGTTCGAGTTGCAACAGATCCAGCACTTGGTGGGCCAAGCCTTCCCGCTCCACAATCAGGGGGACTTCGTAAATCGTGCTGGCATCCTGAGCGGTGATGACCGCATCTTCGGGGACGTCACAGAAATCGGAGACTTTAGCTTTGATGCCGGGCTGGAGAGGGCGATCGCAGCGGCAGATCAAAATATCAGGCTGAATACCGATGGAACGCAATTCTTTTACAGAGTGCTGCGTTGGCTTGGTCTTCATTTCCCCAGCCGCAGGAATCCAGGGGAGCAGGGTCACATGCATAAAGATCGCTTCACCCCGGCCCACATCCTTGCGGAACTGACGAATGGCTTCCATAAAGGGCAAGGATTCAATGTCACCGACGGTGCCACCAATTTCGACGAGCACTACATCGGGATTGGTATTTCGGGCCACCCGATGGATGCGTTCTTTAATTTCTGTGGTGATGTGGGGAATGACCTGAACCGTGCGACCTTCGTAGTCGCCGCGTCGCTCCTTGTTAATCACGGCTTGGTAAATGGAGCCTGTGGTTACGCTATTGAGGCGGGACATGGAAGTGTCCGTAAATCGCTCGTAGTGACCGAGGTCCAAATCTGTTTCAGCACCATCTTCGGTGACAAAAACTTCACCATGCTGGAAGGGGCTCATGGTGCCCGGATCAACATTGATGTAAGGATCCAGCTTCAGGATTGAAACAGAATAGTCCCGGGATTTTAGTAGCCTTCCGAGGCTGGCAGCCACGATGCCCTTACCGATGCTGGAAACTACACCACCGGTTACAAAGATAAATTTTGTCATCACTCGAACTCCTAGGAGTTGGGGTTTGGTGCTCCCCAACTCCGCTTAATACTGGCTTATACAACGGGCGAAGAACGGACGTTTTGTGTCGTCAAACTGACCGTTAACATCGACTTCGAGCCAGCCCCGAGATAGCTTTTCGCCCATGGAGTTGCGATCTGGTTTGACTGTGATGTCGAGCGTTTTCTTGCTGTCCCTACCAGGGGATAGGATAGCATCATCTTTCTGGTCCCTCGCGTCTTTTGACGCTCTAATTAACGAGAGTTATTGGGGGAACAAGTTGATTTTGGGCGATCTTCTCTGATCTGCCAGGGGTCGCTGCTTCGTAATGAGTTCAAGACGTTTTGATAGCGGATGGTTTGGTCATGGCCCTGGGTCTCAAGTTAGCGATCGCGGCGGCCTGGTTGGCATTAGTGGGAGCCGTGGCTTGGGGCTTGGATCAACGGCCGAATCGCCAAACGGAATGGACCCGCAAGGCTGTTCACATTGGCACGGGCAATATTATTCTGCTGGCCTGGGCCTTGAATATTCCGGCTTGGGTCGGGATTACAGCGAGCTTGTTTTTCTCGGGCGTAGCCTTGCTGTCCTACATGTTGCCGTTGTTGCCTGGGATCAACAGTGTGGGGCGTCGTAGTTTTGGCACATTTTTCTATGCCGTGAGTATTGGCCTGCTGGTGGCTTGGTTCTGGCCTCTGGCCCAGCCTCAGTTTGCGGCCTTGGGGATTTTAGTTATGACTTGGGGGGATGGTTTGGCGGGCCTGGTGGGTCGTGCCTGGGGTCGCCATGGCTACGAGTTGGCCGGGATGAAAAAAAGTTGGGAGGGGAGCTTGACCATGGCGCTGGTGAGCGGTGCAATCGTGGCCCTGTTATTAATCGCCACGGGAACAGCTCCAGTCTGGCCTGGGCTGCTATTGGCATTGGGAGTCGGTCTGGTTGCTGCCTTGCTAGAGTCGTTTTCCCCCCTAGGAATTGACAACTTGACGGTTCCCTTGGGAGCCGCTGGGCTGGCTTGGTTGGTTTGTGAGCATTGGTTATAGCCTCTACCAAGCAACCAGAGAATGTTGACGGTTCTCGCCTAGGGCGTTACTGACTTCGATTTCAAAATCGAAGAGGGAGGTCGAATTGGGTAAAGGAATAGTTGCTTCGAAGCGACCATTGTCATCGATAACGATCTCATTGTCGCCGATGCTAACAGAATTGAGAGGGTCAACCTCTCCACTGACATAGATTTGGCGGCCATTAATTTCGGTGCCGTCCAGCTTGATCCAAAGCTCGTGATCGATCAGCCGGGGAGGGGAGGGGAGCTGGCTGGGGCGGAGACGTGAACCAAAATCGGGCTCCAAGTACACTGTCCTACCCAAGGCGGCGGCTGTTACGAGGCCAGACTCTGTCGCTACGACCATGCGACCATCTTTGCTGAGGGAAATTCCGTATTCGGTTCCTCTGACTGCCGCCACTCCGGCAGGGCTTTTAATTTCCAGGCGGCTTTCTGGATTATTGAATTTTCTAACGTTGAGGCGAACCTGGCCTTGGTCTAGATTCAGTGTCGTGACCCTAGCGCCGCTGCGGAGTCTTGCCAGGCGGCGGATGCGCAGGTTCGTCTTCTCTGCGACATTGATGGTGCCAATGCCTCGGTCGAGGATCAAAATGGCGGAGGAATTGGCTCCGGTTTCTAGAGAATCGCCGATTTTAGACAGGCGATCACCCACCTTTGCCATTTTGGGAGGACTGCTGGTGATGATGACCCGCCCTTGGGTTTGGCGCACTTCTAACCAGCCGACAGAATGGGCTTGGGCCAAGACTGGGCGGAATGCCACGCAGGCCAAGGCCGCAGCCAAAAAAATAAGCACAAACGAACGCCGTCCCATCAAGCCCTGCCAGCGCTTGATGGACCAACGGCTTTGATTCGTAGATGCGGAAAGTTTCACCAGTTTTTGACTCTCTGTAGATCTAAACGAGCGATCTATATCGTTTGGGTCAATGAACAAGAACAATCGAACTCAAGTGTAAATAAAATTCAGCGCCTTTCGAGACAATTTGCTGCCACGAGCTGCGAATGAACCCACTTCTCACCTTGGGCCCGCCATCATTGTTGCTGTGTTCCTATTCTGACCCACTGTGTTGAGTGAGGGAATGAGCACATCACTTATCTTTCGGCTTTTCCGCTTCGGCCATATCCTCCATGAAAACGGTTCATTCTAATGAGCCCGCTCTAGTAAGTTTGCGGTGAACACTGACATTTACTTTAGCCTAGGAATCGGTCAGACAAATGCAACTTTTCTAACGCTCCTACCAGTAATTGATTCACTTCTACCATCGTTGGTCAGCAAGGTTTTGGGATTGCTTGCCTTCGCTTATTCCGGGAGATCTTGAGTAAGGCTCCAGGTTTTGGCGACTTTATGCATAGTCCTTCAGGCATGAACAGGTTGACCTCTCAATGGGCTGTGGCTGCTCGGAGTTGTATGGGGCGGCGCTGGAGGTGTAGTTCTAAGCTTCCTCGCAGCCAGGCGGGGCAGATGGAGACTTTAGAGCCTTTCAGGAGGAAGCGCCAAGGTGCAGCAGCATTCCGTTTTAGGGGAAGCTGACGATTGGCAATGGCCCAGCGACAAACACCGGCTAAACCTGATTTGTGGGGGCA
>CALLPZ010000273.1 GCA_938015405.1 uncultured Pseudanabaenaceae cyanobacterium | reverse complement strand
GGCCAAACCGTCTCTCCCCAAGAAATCCTCAAAGAGGTCTGGGGCTACGATCCCAACGACGACATTGAAACCATTCGTGTCCACGTGCGGCACCTACGGACCAAGCTTGAGCCCGACCCTCGCCATCCCCGGTTTATCAAGACGGTCTATGGCGCAGGCTACTGCCTAGAACTCCCTGCTGAGTCCAGGATCCCAGTAACGTCCGAAGAAGCATAGGATTTTTGCCAGTCACGATGACAAATGAGCTTAGTCTCATTCAACGCTTAGTTTGTCTTTAGACTTCAACCAAGGATGGTCCAATCGCAGCATTTGCTGTAGTTGGGCCATCCTTTTTGATTAGAGAACCACAGTCATTCCTACAAACAGTGGGTGAGATAAAGTCCGACTTGCTTTCCACCGAAGTCTTCTACGAGCAAACATCTGTATAGACCTGGCCAATCCCAGAAACTCACGAATGCTTGCAATGGCCCTAAAAAGGCTCACGTCGCAGCTGAGCCATCGGAGTAGAGCTCGTCCGCCCCCCAACAAACCCCAACAATAAAACTTCCCAGACCAGCAATGGTTGGACATAACGCAATAACATGCGCCGGGACTCCTCTAGAGACTTCAAATGGGAAGCAATCGCCAAGCGACTTCCACCCTCAACGGCACAGCCTTGCCATAGCTGATACTGCAAGTAATTCATTAGCCAGGCTTGGCCCTGCATATCTAGAGCAGCGGTCACCTGAGATGCCAGCGTTAATGCCGCCCTGGGTGAACCAGCCTGGCCAACAAGCCAGCGAGGAATCTCTTCCAAGGCGGCCATGATTTCGTCGGGCATGGTTTGCAATCGTTCCCACTGGGCGATCGCGCGTCCCGGGCTGCCTTCGGCCAAAGCCAGCATAGCCGGTGACTCTAACAGTTCGCCTTTCCCCAACTGTCCCAACACTTGGCGTAACTGAGTTTCCCCCAGGGCAGCAAACAAGAGCCCATGGCTACGCGACACCAGCGTTGGCAACAATGATTCAGCACTGGGGGCCAGCAAAATCAAAGTGGCCTGGCCCGGTTCTTCTAAGGTTTTAAGCAAGCCATTCGCCGCCGCCTCCGCCATCGTCTCCGCCTGCTCAATCACCACCACACTGCGAGATGCCTCCAAGGGAGGACGACTGACAAAGCGAGCGATATCGCGAACTTGAGATAAGCGAACCTGGGGAGCAGTCTTACGCTTCAACCCTGCTTCCTCGGCCTGTTGTTGGGTGAAGGTTTTGCCCTGGTGCAGAAAAGTGGGCTCTACCCAGAGCAAGTCTGGATGATTGCCCTGGGCAATGCGGTGGGCAATTCCATCATGAATAGCGGGATCATCAGAACCCTCCGCAAAAATCAACTGGGCAAAGCAGCGGGCAGCGAGACTACGCCCCACTCCTTCTGGCCCAGAGAATAGATAGGCCGGGGCAATTTTCTGCTGGGCCAGGGCCTGAGTCAGGAGAATTTTGGGTTTGTCATGGCCAATGAGGGGGGCAAAGGCCGGAGCAATGTCCATGTTTTAAAGGAATTCAATACCGAATGAAGGCAGTGCTGGGGGTGATGAAGCCACGCCATTCCCACCCACGAACTTAAAAAACCATCTAGCTGCTCAATTCTAAGCCTCGCTCTTTAGCGTCTGGCTAGCCCAATGGGACACTGCCTGCTGAATACGCCGTGCCACAGTGTCTTCGTCACCATCAGCATCAATGCGCACTAGGCGATCGCCATAGCGTTCTGCCAGTTGAGAAAATCCCTGGCGCACTCGCTGATGAAACGCATCCTCGGCTTGCTCCATGCGATCTGCTGCCCCGCGATCGCGCAGTCGCTGCTGGGTCAGTTCAGGATCTAAATCCATCCATAATGTCAGATCTGCCTGGAGGCCACCCGTCGCAATGCAATTTAATTGCTCAATCAGGGACAAATCCAATCCACGCCCCAACCCTTGGTAAGCCCAAGTGGAATCCTCATAGCGATCGCACAATACCCAGGCCCCCGCCTCAAGTTCCGGCTTCAGTTGGCAGGCAACATGCTGAGCCCGGTCTGCCGCATAGAGCAATAACTCTGCGGTCGGGTCCATCACTTCCGTTTCATTGGGAGTCAGCAATAGCTGCCGCAAAGCTTGACCCAATTGAGTGGCACCAGGCTCCTTCGTAGCCACAATATGGCAAGGAGGCTGCAGCATCCCGAGGGGCCAATTTGGCTGAGTTAGCCATCGCTGCAAACGCCGCAGTTGAGTCGTTTTGCCACAGCCATCAATTCCCTCAAAAACAATAAACTGACCCGTCATCTATTTTTTACCGAAGATGCCATTCTGGATGAACTATTAGTATCCTATGTAGAGTCAAGCTGTAGACCAGGTTTAGTATGGCGCGTTACCCACTTTTGGCCACCGCAGTTCCCAACGAGCACCTGCACCAATCCTTGCTTGATGTCCTGCAATCCTGTCACTTGGAAATCATCCACGACACATCGGATTACGTTATGGCTCGGGAAAAGCCGAGTGGCATTCCCTATGCAAAATTAGTCACAGTCGAAGGATTGATCGATAAAACGGGTGAAACGCGAGATGAAATTCGTGTCGAAGTCGTGATCAAGAACGAAGAGCTTCCAGTCCACAGTGACAATCACTGCAGTCGTATGCGAGATTCCGTTCACAAAGCTTTTGAAGCAAGTGAGCCTTGGAGCATTATTGCCAGTTAGTCTCTACGCTTGGCGAGGCGATCGCTCTACCTGCAATCTGCCCTCCCCAATGAATCCAATGAAAAGGCGCACTGCAGTATTTGCAGCGCGCCTTTTCATATCAAGAACTAGGGCAGGCGAGCCTCATTCCCCTTACTGACCACTGGTGTCGTCATCCACCATGTTTGGACTGATCAGCGTGATATCAAACTCATCGGGTGGAACCGTGGCAATGGCATCCCGCTGCAGGTAGTAATAAATGGCTCTCACCCGAGGACCAAAAACGACCTCATCTTCATTCTTGAGATCGTGGGCTTGAACCTTCTGACCATTGACTAAAATGCCATTGGAGCTGGGCTTCCCCTTCAAGTTCCCATCGATAATGCGATAGTGACAGCCACCATTCCCATCAGGTAGCTGAACCACAGTGGCATGGCGACGAGAAACAAACTGGGAAATCAAACGTACGTCGCACTGGGGATCCCGTCCAATGCTGTACATTGATCGGTCCAAAATAAACTCTCGGCGTCCCTTGTCATCTTCGATGATCAAAAGATGTCCATAGTGCGGTTCTACAGGCATCGCAGGGCCCAAATCTTGATGTGACTTAAGCATGGTCTCTGGATAGCTTAGCGCTGTGCTGTAAACGTCTGCCTCGGCTATTCAACCGACCTTACACTGATAAATGGCCAAGGGCACATCCACAGGTCGCAAGGTTGCGACATTGGTATGGAACGGGATAAATACGACAATCGCGGAAGAAATGCTGACTGCCTTAAGATTGCCCCAAACCGCCCCCAGTGTAGCAAGTTTGGGCCAGACGACAGCGGGGATGCGACAAACGGCGTAGTAACAAAGAGTTAGTCACCACACTGACGGAGCTAAAAGCCATCAAAGCCCCAGCCAGAGCTGGGCTGAGGGCAAAGCCTAGGCTAGGCAATAATGCCCCAGCAGCCACTGGCAGCGCAACAATGTTGTAACCAAAGGCCCAGAACAAATTTTGCCGAATCTTCCTCAGGGTGAACTGGCTGAGACGAAAGGCTTCCACCACATCTCCTAAGCGATCGCCCATGAGCACCACCTGGGCCGTTTCCATGGCAACCTCGGTTCCAGAACGTAAAGCAATGCCCACATTTGCCTGGGCAAGAGCAGGCGCATCGTTAATGCCGTCCCCCACCATGGCAACGCAACAACCTTCGCCTTGAAGCCGTTCGATGACTGCAGCCTTATCTCCAGGGAGCACATCCGCTGTGATCTGCGCTGGAGCGAGGCCAAGGTCCGCCGCGATCGCCTGAGCCGTTGCCATTCGGTCCCCCGTCAGCAACTGCACCTGCCGCCCCTGGGCTTGGAGCATCGCCACAGTCTCTGCCGCATCGGGTCGCAGGGTATCTTCCACGGCGAATAGTCCAATAGCTTGATGCTCAAGGGCCAAGTAAACGACGGTTTTCCCGGCAGCTCCATAGGCGTCAGCCTGGCTCTGCAACTGCTCAGAATAGCTGACCCCTTCCGACTTCAGCCAAGCCCCCTTGCCTAAGCGCAGCAATTGGCCCTCAATCACCCCCCTCACACCCAGTCCCGCCTGGGTTTGACTCTCTTCAACGGCCAATTCTTCAACACCTGCTTCCCGGGCTTGGCGCTGAATCGCTAGGCCTAGGGGATGACGGGTTGCCGCTTCGAGACTGGCAGCCAGCTGGAGTAGGCGATCGAGGGTGAGTCCCTGCTCAATCTGAGGGTCTAGCCAAACATCACTCACTTGGGGCTGCCCAGTAGTGACAGTGCCCGTCTTATCTAGCACCACCGTATCCACTTGCTCTAGCTGTTCCAACACATCGCCTCCGCGAATAAGCAAGCCCCATTCCGCTCCCAAACTTGACCCCACAAGCATGGCGGTGGGCGTTGCCAGCCCCAAAGAACAAGGACAGGCAATGACGAGAACGGCGATCGCCAACTTTAAGCCCAATAACAGAGGAGAAGTTGCAGCAGTCGCCTCAGCCATTCCAGCCATTGCACTTCCATCCTGAAGCCCCTGGGCCATGCTCTGAGAAATGCCGTGGGCCATGCCATGATGCATCCCCATCATCCAGCTATCCTGGTGGACCAGCACCTCAGGCCAAATCTGGCTTCCCAGCCCCCACCAAAAGAAAAACGTCACCAAGGCCAAGGCCATCACGCCATAGGTGAAAACTCCCGCCACACGATCCGCCAACTGCTGAATCGGAGCCTTACGGGCCTGGGCTGTCTCCACCAGTTCCACGATGCGAGCCAGGGTTGTTTCTGCCCCGGTACGCGTCACCTCAATCACCAATGGACTGGAGAGATTGAGACTGCCCGCCGTGACCGCATCCTCCCCCGCCTTAGCCACGGGCTCAAACTCCCCCGTGAGCATGGATTCATCGACCGCACTCTGTCCAGCGATGACCCGACCATCCACGGGAATACGCTCACTGGGCAACACTCGTAATCGCTCTCCCACCTGCAGCTGCTCTGCAGCAATCTCCACCACAGGCTGCTGGAGCAGGGCTAGATTCTCAGCCTTAACATCACCAGCGGCCTCGCCTTGAACGCTCGCCCCTTGGCTCCCAGGAATCAAAACCTGAGCGATCGCAGGCTGTAAAGCCAACAAGGCTCGCAACGATTGACTCGCCCGATGGCGAGCCTGCTGCTCCAAAGTCCGGCCCAGGAGAATAAAGCCCAGCATCATCACCGGCTCATCAAAAAAGCATTCCCAGCCCAACTGGGGCCACAGCAATGCCACCAAGCTGGCGCTATAGGCACTCACGGCTCCCAAGCCCACCAGGGTATTCATATTGGGGAATCCCTGACGCAATCCTCGCCAGCCATTGGCCAAGATCGTCCGACAGAGCAATAGCGTGGCTGTGGCCAAGCCCCAGTGAAGCCAGATGTTGTCTAAAAAGGCGAAATGAAATCCCAGACGGGGACCCAAAAACTGGTCTAAATGGCCCAGGCTGGAGAACAGAATCAACAGTCCAGCCAGGGCTAACTGGCTCCAACGCTGGCTGAGCGGCGAGGGCTCAGCTTCCTTATCCATGGTGTTGAAGCGATCGCGCCGTTGGCTCGGAAACCCAATTTCCGTTAACTGCTCAGCCAATACATTGCCGCTCACTTGCTCCGGGTCCAGCGTCACCGTGGCCACCTTCGTCACCAAGTTGACCATCGCAGCCTCAACCCCAGGCTGCTGCAACAACTTGCGCTCCACTGCCGAAGAGCAGCCCGCACATTTCATCCCCTCCACCGCCAAGGACAAAATCTCTAACTCATTATCGGGAGCATTGTGCTCGGTCTGAGTGGCATTCGATGGCTGACCCACTTCAGAAGAGCCTGGCGAAACAGTGGAAAACGGAGCCATGGAAACACCCTTGCCCGAAGAGACGAGAACACCGAAAGATCAAAAATCTAGGTCAAAACAGGGAGATGCAAGTCCTGATGACACTTCCCTTAGAATAAATCCATAGTCTGAATCAAGCAGGCCCTATTCACCTCAATATTTTACGGATTTCCACCGCCATGGCAGAGACCGGCAATCAAACCCATCCCCAGTGGAGCCGAGATCGCGCCACCCTGGATGGCATTCTCAGTGGTGAAGCGACAGAGCTAAACCTAGTTGAACTTGCTCGCCTAGCCATTCGCTACAACGGTTTCCCCGGTGCCCCCGACATCAAACGAGATCTCGCCAAGGCAATGGAACGCTGGAACTACACCGAAGACAGCCTGTTTGCCAAAACTCGAGAAATCCATGCCGCAGGTCGGGCCTATGTCGGCGAGGATGGCGATCGCGAGGATTGGAGCTAAGACGAAGCCTCGTCTGGCTGCCCCCAGTTCGGCGCAGAGTTCGACGTCAAAGGCTGTGCCAGCAACCGCCACACGCCATTCACCACTTGCTGGGCAACACCTTGAAAAAAGGCTCGGTTCACCTGGGACAAATCATCAGAAGGCTGATGATAGTGAGGGTTTCGCAAATTGGCCGTATCCGTCACCAGCACTGCCCCAATACCGTTCAGCCAAAACGGCGCATGGTCACTGCGCAGCACATCCGGAGTGAGCAAGCCCTTAAATGGCACAGGGACTCGTAAAACCGGAGGCAAAGCGGCATTTCCATCACCACCAGCCATGCCAAAGGCCCCTAATAAGCCAGGCCGCTCTGCTTCTCCAACTACCGCAATAAAGTCACCGCGATCGCTCAAATGCTGCCCTTCCACGAGCCGATCTAAAAACTCTGGGTACTGCTGACAGCCCGGCTCTTCACAACTCGCCCCCAACATATCCAGAACCACCACGCCCTGAACGGCTGCCAAATTCCCTGGCTCAGCCGTAAACGCCAAACTCCCCAATAATCCCTGCTCCTCTTGGTCAAAGAACACCAAGGTCAAGTTCTTCTGAGGAGCAAATGTTGAAGCCTGCATCACAGCAGCTTCTGAATCCTGCCGCTGCTGTTCGCTGTATAGAGCCGCCAACTCCAACAGAACCGCAACCCCCGTGGCGTTGTCATCTGCCCCCGGCGAGCCCTGCACCGTATCGTAATGGGCTCCCACAATTATTTGTCCCCCATCAAAACTAGCACTGGCTGATGGGGGATACGTCGCAACTAAATTCCGCCCTTGCTCAAAGACTTGTTCCTGAACCTCCCACCCCAATGCCACGAGGGAAGCCGTAAGCTTCTCGCGAATAGCAGCGCGCTCCTTCGCCCAGTAGCGCTGCCCCACAAGGTCTGCAGTATTGGACCAGAGGCGATCGCCATCCACGAGCGGCGGCTCTTGCATGTTCTCTGCTGGCTCCCCAGTCATATCCATTTGGAGCTCAGCAATCTCCTCTATTTGAGCTAAAGTTCCATCCCCCAAATCCGCCCTCTGACAGCCAGCGACCCCCAAACAGATTCCCCCAATCGCCAGCCCCAATCGCTTCATATATCTCTTTTTTTGACGATGGTCCACCGGCTACAACCTCAAGCGATAGACTAAGAAACATTAAAGACTGCGAAGACTG
>CALLPZ010000272.1 GCA_938015405.1 uncultured Pseudanabaenaceae cyanobacterium | reverse complement strand
TTGCAAACCGAGGATTTGAAGACAAATTCCCAGGAACTCGGGAACTTGGAGCCCCCATCCTGACTCTCAGTAAGAGATAATGTATAGAGTAATAGTGCGGCTACTGGACTTACCTAGCTCAGCCTTACTCTGTCTGCCTGCGTTGTTCTGGACTCTACATCTGTGAAGCTTCTCCGCCTTCTGTGTCTGACTCTGCTGCTCAGCCCTCTGCAAGCTTTGCCTGCTCGAGCCCAGTCACCCCACACGGTAACGATTGACTTTGAGCAACTGCGCCAAGAAGGCTTGGCGCTGGCCCAAGAAGCAGCCCAGCGCAGCCAGTTTCAGCAATACGACATCGCTTTACAGCAGGTTGAACTGGCCACCCAGCTGGTCCCAGATGACTTCCGCATCTGGGCGGTCGCGGCTGATGTCTATCTCCGCACAGACAAGCTGGACAAAGGCATTGAAGCGCTGAAAATTGCGCAGAAGCTCGAACCGGAAGATGCCTCAATTCAGTTGGCGTTGGGGACGGCCTATTTCCGCCAGGATAAGTTTCAAGAGGCGATCCAATACTACGAAAAAGGGGTTCAGCTTAAGCCAGAATCTCCCGGCGCTCTCTTTGATCTGGGCAATGCCTACTACATGACCAATGAGCTGGGGAAAGCGATCGCGACCTACAACAAAGCAGTTGAGCTAGGCGATGACTTTTGGGAGGCCATCAATAACATTGGCCTTGTTGCCTATGAACAAGGTGATGCTGACGAAGCTATTACCCAATGGACTCGAGCAGTGTCTATTAACGGTGAAGCCGCCGAGCCAAAATTAGCTTTAGCCGCCGCTTTGTATTCCAAAGGCAATCGTTTCCGAGCGATTCGCCTCGCGAAACAGGCTCTAAAAATTGATTCTCAGTATAGCGATATTGCATTCTTGAGAACTCAACTCTGGGGCGATAAGTTGATCGATGCGACGGAGTCTCTGCTCAAGAATCCAGCCCTGTAGACTAAACCTGCCTCAGAGCTTTCAATCGTTTGAGTTTGCTAATAGTCTGAGCAAAAGCGAGCCATGGTCAATGAGACCATGGCTCGCTTTTGTATGTTTGACCATGAATAGAGACGGACTGATCTCGAATTAAAAATAAATTGGCATCAATGCAGACCAGTCTCTCAAACCAATCTGTATTGATGCCAAAGGCTCCTCATTAATCAGCCTGCTTCAACGCAAACTGCTTAGACGGTGGCACGCCAGTTTGTATCTGCTACATCGAGGATGAATGTCTCTGCTGCAATGCTGGTTCCATTCATTTCCCACAGCAGGTTTTGACCTGAGCTGTAGTTGCGTAGCAAGATGTCACTCTGACCATCTCCATTGAAGTCAGCCGCACCCGCAATTTCCCAATTGATATCTGGCACGCGTCGTCCAATTTCGGCTTCTCCAATAATCTCTGAGCCGTTCATGAACCAAACGAGATTCTGACCCAGACCATCTGGATTGAGGTGACGCAATAGGATGTCAGTCTGGCCATCTCCATTAAAGTCTGACGTACCTTGAATTCGCCAGCTCAAATCTCCTAGGTCTCGACCGAATAAACCTTCCTCGATAATTTCAGAACCATTCATGTACCAAATCAGATTTTGGTCAGAGTTGTAGTTCTTCAAAATGATGTCTGTTTGTCCATCACTATTGAAGTCTCCAGTGCCTTCAATTTCCCAAGCTGGATCTGGAATCAAACGGCCGGCGAGTTCCTCACCCAAGATGGTAGAACCGTCCATAAACCAAATTAGGTTCTGACCAGACCCGTTGTAGTTGCGCAGAATAATATCTGCTTTACCATCATTGTTGAAGTCACCGGAACGCTCAAATCGCCAGTTTGTATCTGGAATGGGGCGACCTAGATTTCCGTCTGCAATGACCGAGGTTCCATTCATAAAGCGGACTAAGTTGTCTCCCGAAACAGCATTTCGGAGCAAAATGTCGCTCAAGCCATCACCGTTGAAGTCGTTTTCTGCGACTTTTGTGACCGCGATGTCGATGGTTTCCGGTGTGGCTTGTTGGGCGCCGCCGGAGCCCGTATTGCCTAGGTCGTCGACTTCTATCTGCAAGCTTGCATTGCCAGTAATATTCACCGGCTTGAACCGCAGATCTTCCAGGGCCGCATTCACATCAGAGAGTGAGCCTTGGAAGGCCAAGATACCGTCTGCAAAACCATCTCCGCTGGTAAAGGCCAACCCAGATGTGTTGGTTAAGGTCACTAAGCCTTGGGTTGCGGTGAGGGTGACCTCAATGAGCTGGTTACCCGCATCTAAGTCTGCAATTTGGATCGAATTGCCATCTGCAGATGAGAAGCGGAGGACTTTATCACCATTGACGCTCTGGGCAGCGGTGGGTGGGGTGATGACGGGTGCATCATTGACGTCATCGAGAATTAAGGTTTCTGATACATCACTGGGGTTGCCAGATAAGTCCAAGGCTCCCCCTGCGAGAATCGTAATCTCAACGGGATCGGTAGCAGGTAGGGTTGGGGCTATTTCAAAGCCATAGGTTGTTGCTGAGATTTGCTGGACGTTACTGGCCGTACCAAACTGAACGTCAATGTCATCCAGGGCAAAATCAGAAACGGGCTCTGAGAAAATGGCCGTTACGGTATTCGTCGCAGCATCCGCTGTAAGAGAAACCGTTGGGCTCAGCATCTCAATACTGAAGACGTTCGAGACGACCGAGTTGGCTGCAACTTGAACCACTCCATCGATATCTTGGGCATCGGCAGCGGCGACATCAATGTCGGCGATGTCGATGTTGGCATCAGTGACCGTATAGTTTTGGACAAAAGTGCGATCATCAATCCAAGTCCCTGTGGTTGCCGTGAGTGTGCTAGATGCATCCTCTGTGGGGTTGGGGAATGTAATGACAGGATTGACCGTCTGGTCCATCTCACTGCTGTAGGAAATGGATAGCGTGAATACGGTGCCGACAGAGGAGTCAGACAGGGTGGCAATACTTGGAACAATCTGTGTGACGACGGGGACTGGAGGGTCATAGTCAACCGTCACCGTTCCGGAAGCAGTGCTGACATTGCCAGCCGCATCAAAGGCAGCACCCTCGTTGGTGGTGATTGTTACGGGGCCTTCTGCCACGGGGAGCAAATCAATTTGGTAGCTGGAACCCGAGCCAAAGACGCTGGTGATGGTCGCATTCGTAACTACAAAGTCTGATGCATCCACGCCGCCTACATCTTCTGAGAAGACCAGGTTGACTGCAAAGGGTCCCTCAACAGGATCGGAGAAGGTTGGGCCGAGAGTAAGGGTGGCTGTGGGGCGCTCGCCATCATAAACAATGCTGAAGGTCGGTGCAGCATTATTTGGGTTGGTGGCGATATCTGTGGCAATGCCAGCGTTAATGTCCACATTCACGTCTGCCAAAATTGCGCCCAACCCTGTGGGATCCACCGTGAAGCTGTATTGCCTTGGGGAAATAACGCCAAAACTATTCGGTACCAGTACACCATTCGTAATCGTTAGATCTGAGGCGTCGAACCCGATGACATCCTCGTTGAAGGTGGCCACAACGTTAAAGGCGGAGTTGCGGGCGATCGCCGGGTCGAAGTCTAGTGCTGAGAGGGAAACCTCAGGCGGCGTAATATCGTAGATCGTCGAAAAGGTTGCGGGGATATTACTCAGGTTGCTCCGCAGATCCAGGGCGCTCGTTAAGTCAACTGAGACGACCCCTTCAGCAATCGGTGTGACGGTGAAGACCCCGGTGCCACCCCCATCAAAAGAGAAGTCGGTGATGTTGGCATTGACAAAATCAAAGGCAGGGGAAGTCACAACCTCGTCAAAGGAAGCCACAAAGGTGAATGGCTTGTTGACTGCTGTGGGAACGGGTTGAGCCAAGCCTACACCGTCAAAATATCCTCCAAAGATAGTTGCAGTGGGGTTTTTGGTGTCAATGCTGAAGATATCTGTGACGACAGCATTGGGAGGGAGTGCGGGAACTTGGGGTGAGCCAGAAACGCCTACGCCTCCATCAACAGCGACATCAATGTTGATCTGCTCAACGTTGATGTCCGTTAGGTCATAGCGGGCGATGAACGTGCGATTGTTGTCCCATCGAACAAAGCTAGGGGAGGATCCTGTGGTTGAGCCAGGATTCTCCAACGCATTGGGGAATGTAATTTCTGGAATGACGTCGATGTTCATCGGCTGGTCATAGACCACCGTCAAGGTCAGATAGTCTGCTGTGGTTGCTGGGTTGGTGCCTGCAATGAGCGGGTCGTTGACGAAGAAGACATTCGGGGTGACGGACTGAACTTGGGGCTGGGAGCGGTAAATGTAA
>CALLPZ010000271.1 GCA_938015405.1 uncultured Pseudanabaenaceae cyanobacterium | reverse complement strand
CCCTCGCATCATTCCCCACAATGATGGTGCGGGAGTTATTGATGCTGTGGGTGAAGGCGTCGATCACGATCGCCTCAACACCTCCGTTTGGATCTACGAAGCCCAACGAGGCTCTGCATTTGGCACCGCTGCCGAATATGTCGTCATTCCAGCCCATAAAGCCGTTCCCCTACCGCAAGGGCTTAGCTTTGCTGCCGGAGCCTGCCTTGGCGTTCCCGCCATGACTGCCCATTTCCTCATCTTTAGCGATGGTCCTGTTGCAGGTAAAACTATTCTGGTCCATGGCGGAGCTGGAGCCGTGGGTCTCTATGCCATTCAGCTGGCCAAGTGGGGAGGAGCGAAGACCGTGATTGCCACGGTGAGTAGCGATGCCAAATCCACGATCGCCCAACAGGCCGGTGCAGACCACACCATCAACTATCGCGATGTAGATGTTATCGCAACTGTTGAAGAGATCCTGGGTCGACAACGCTGCGATCGCATTGCCGATGTGGCACTCGCAGCCAATATGAGCATCAATGCCAAACTTGTTGCCCGCAACGGTGTCATTGCTGCCTATGAGTCGGGCAATGCCGCCGAGGTCACCGTTCCTTTCTATGACTTGCTCTACAAAAATGCCACCCTGCGCACGGTCCTGGTCTATGCCATGAGTGACGAAGCTCATACCGCTGCGGCCCGGGATATTAATCAAGCGATCGCAGATGGCGCATTGCAACATCGCATTGCAGCGCACTACCCCCTTGCTGAAGCTGCCGCTGCTCATGATGCCGTGGACAGCGGTGAGTTTATCGGTAAGGTCATCCTAGACTTGTAAGCGGAAGACCCATAAGCAGAAGACCAATAAGCGAAATACCATATGCCTCTCTGGGCCAAGCCCCAGCTGTAGGCGTTCTACTCTGAGCGTCGTAAGGGGCCGGGGACGCACTGGGATTCCTGCAAGAGGTCTTATTCATCCATGTGATTCGGGTTAGGTGTAAATCCAATGCTCTGCACGACATCCCTCCTAGAAATCGAAGCCTTTCGGACCTTGCCCCATCAGCGGCTGGACTGGATTTGCGATCGCGCCCAGCACTTCAAGCTCGCCGCAGGTGAAGTCTTGATCCGCGAAGGCGATGCCCCGAAGGGATTTTTCATTCAGCTCAGCGGTCAAATCACCATCAGTCGCCTGAGCCAAGGCATTGATATGCCCATTGGTCGCCATGAAAGTCCCTCGTTCTTTGGCGAAATCCAGGTCCTCACCGAAGATGCGGTCCCGGTCTCCCTCACTGCCGATACCGATACGGACCTCTATCGCCTGAGCTGCAGTGACTTTCTCGACCTGCTCCATAGCTGTCGAGAATTTGAACGAGATATCTTTCGCACGGTTGCTCAACGTGTGCGAGGTCTGGAGTCTTTCATCCAAACCCGCGAAAAGATGGCTGCCCTGGGCACCCTCTCGGCTGGCCTCGCCCATGAGCTGAATAACCCTGCCGCTGCATTAGTTCGTGCCCTTAAGGATGTGGAACCGGCAATGCTAGAACTGCAGCGAATGAATTTGCTGTATGGCCAACAACAGGTGGATGAGGCTCACACGCAGCAATGGACGGATGTGCGCGATCGCGGTTTCGAGGCCATTACTCACCTGACGAACGATCCGCTGGAGCAAGGCGATCGCGAAGATGCCCTCACCGACTGGCTGGAAGACTACGGCGTCGCCGAGGCTTGGAAGCTCGCCGAGCCCCTCGCTGCTGGAGCCGTTGAGCCTGCTACGTTAGACCGGCTCACTGGCCGTTGGCGCGATGACACGAGCGAACTGCGGGACATGGGGATTCGTTGGCTGGCCATGTCCTTCGACGTGATGGCTATGATCCGCAATGGCTTGGAGGGTGCCGATCGCATCTCTAAGCTCGTCCAGTCGATGAAATCCTATTCCTATATGGATAGCGCTGCTCAACAGCAGGTCAATATTCACGATGGTCTGGAGGACACGCTACGTTTGCTCCAGCACAAGCTCAAGCATGGCGTTGGGGTTGAGCGTGATTACGACCAGAGCCTGCCCGAGATCACCGTCTTTGGCAGTGAGCTGAACCAGGTCTGGATGAACCTGCTGGATAATGCAATCTACGCTGCCAGTGAAGGCTCGGATGCAACACCTACAATCAAAATCCACACCAGCCGCCAAGGAGACAACCTCTGCGTTGAAATCGAAGATAATGGCCCCGGCATTCCCCCGGAACTGCAAAACCGAATCCTCGATCCCTTCTTCACAACCAAGCCGATGGGGCAGGGCTCTGGGTTAGGCCTAGATGTTGTACGACGCACTGTGGAGAAGCGTCATTCTGGAAGACTCACACTGGTATCTGCTCCTGGACGCACCTGTTTTGCCGTCCTGCTGCCGATTGCCCAAAACTAACTAATGAATAGACCTCTTGCATCAATCCCGGCCCTCTTCCTAAATCCCTCTCCCAAGCGTGGGAGAGGGACTTTAAGGCTCCCCAGCCTCCAAATTTGGGGGAAGGGGCTGGGGGCAGTTTGGGCATTCGCGCAAGAGGTCTAATGCCCTGGCCTAGTGCTCTGGCCTAATGCTCTGGCAGCTGCCGGCCTGAGTCGCGCATCTGCTTATGCTTAGCTGAGATACTGAATGGCGATGGCAAGCAGGTGCAGTAAGCTGTCGATCTGGAATGCCTCTAGGGTCATCAGTTCATGCTCCTGCCGCTGGGGGGGATTGCGTGACAGCAGTTGGGCAGTGGTGTGAGAAATTTGACGTAAGATCGCGGCGCTAGTCTGGCTGAGGAATAGATCAGGGCTGTATCGAGAGTGGACAGTTTTCAGCTTGATCAACTCCTGTAAAAACGATTGTGCTGCAATAAATTCTTCTGCACGGAAGTCCAGAATAAATATATCTGGCATCAGAGTTCTGACTGTCTCCATCGTGCCCACAAAGCTAGGAAGATAGTAAGTTCTAACCGCTTTGTTTTGGTAATTAATCCTGACTATTTTCCCATAGATTGTATCTTTTGAAATAGTAAGAATAGAAGACAATGATTTGAACCGCTTTCCCATTTGGGACCGAGCCCTTACCCCATTGTCACGAGAGTTATCGACTCCTTACTACTATCGGCTGGTTAATTCCGCTGGCAAGAGACTATCCACCTGGATAGCCGCTCGGTTGGGTAGGTCGGATTGCTAAGTGCTAGATGAATACTGGTGTATAGGATCTGATTGCTGTCTAGAGAGCCTGGCGCTGATGTGTGACCTGCAGAAAAGACCCAGTAGAATTTCAAAATCAAGCTGAGTGCGTCAACGATGATGCTGTCTTTATCTCGCTTGAGATTTGCTAGGCGATGAGGTCAATGTGAGAGGTTGCTTGTAAATTGGGCGTGATATGAAGTCCGTCTAATCAGCCATAGTTCAACATTGAAATGCTTTCCACCAATGGAACTGGGTTAGACCAGACACCAAAGAGGTGAGCTCGAGTAGTTGAACACAGCGTTGCTCAACTCGGTCAAGCAACTCATCGAGTG
>CALLPZ010000270.1 GCA_938015405.1 uncultured Pseudanabaenaceae cyanobacterium | reverse complement strand
GAGGTGGTCTATGGCCTAAGCGACAGTGCCAAAGCCTTCATCATCATCCTGTTTACGGACATGTTTGTGGGCTTTCACTCGCCTCACGGTTGGGAGGTCTTGCTAGAGGGCGTTGCTCGCCACTTTGGTTTGCCAGAAAGCCGTTCGTTTATCTTTCTGTTTATCGCAACCTTCCCCGTGATTTTGGACACTGTGTTCAAGTACTGGATTTTCCGCTACCTCAATCGCATTTCGCCTTCCGCAGTGGCGACCTATCGCAATATGAACGAATAGGCCTAGCTGAAGGAGGATTGCTCTGCGGTCTTGATTAGATCGACAATGACCTGCGATGCCAAGTTCACCCGCATCCCAGGTCATCGTTTGTTTGGCATGAAAAGCCCTGGCTCTATGCCACAGGTGCCAGCTGATGCTGACGCACGAGGCCAATGAGCTCCGCAAGGCTGAGCTTACGCATTAACTGGGCGAGAGCCACTTCTTGCTCACAGTTCTGAGGATTGCTGACAATGGCGATATAGCGATGACGGCGGCGCAGGATAAAGGTCGTGCAGCTCTCGGCACTGACTTTTGCATATTCGAAGTTGTGCTGCTTTAGGCAGGTGGTGAGCAACTTCTTGAGACCGATGGTGTGGAAGGCAGCATTGGTCCAGTCTTGGCTCGGGGCTGAACCACAGACCTCGCAGCCTTCTAAAATACCGCTGCGGTCAAAGATGGCGAGGGCCATTAGGGCACCGCTAGTCTCTATGTTGGCGGACTGGGGAGCGACGGGCGGGCATGCAACAAAGCTACTACTGCTCATGGCGGGCGAACCGATGGGGGTGGGAGGAGATGCTGTGCAGCGCTGTGCATGACCCAGGGGAGTGAGTTCGGTCACAACTACTGATTCGTAAGACGCAGCGAGAGAGATTTCGTTTCCCCGGTAGTTCCAAAAAGGGTCGATAGACCTTGAGGAAGTCGTATTCCATGCTGCCTTTGAATAAAAATTAACAGCTTAAAATTGCAACGACGACCGCAAATGCACCGCCCGCGAAAACACTGGGGGGCTGTCTTCGCGGGCGCTGTGTGTCTGATTGAATGATTCTAATGAGTGGTGTTACCCCTCAAGTGTTGTCCTGGCTACGATTTGTATATCTCTTTCTGGTGAGCGAGTTACGGAGGGTGTGATTGCTGTGTCTGGGGCAAAGATTTTGCTCCTATGGAGCGATCGCCCAAGAGGCGCGCATTGGAAAGCTCGCGTTGGATGAGCGCTGACTGGGCGATGAGCTGGCAGCAACGATTTGATTAACCCTGCCAACAGCTGTGAGTTAATGGAAAGCGTTGCTCTGGGGATGCGCCATGCCGGAAGGCCCTGAAATTCGTCGTGCCGCCGATAAAATTGCCAAGGCTGTTGCCCATAAGCCTCTCAGCTCAGTTTTCTTTGCTTTTGAGCATCTCAAAGCTTACGAATCTCTGTTTCAGGAGCAGCAGATTATTGCGATTGAGCCCTACGGCAAGGCTTTGCTAACGCAGTTTGATGGTGGCTTGAGCGTTTACAGCCACAATCAGCTTTATGGGGTTTGGATGGTGCGGAAGGCCTTTAACTATCCTGAGACAAGGCGGCAGTTGCGCATGGCGTTTCATACGGAAAAGAAATCAGCCCTGCTCTATAGCGCATCGGAAATTGAGGTGCTTGCTCCAGAGGAAGTGGCAGCCCATCCTTTTCTGAGCAAGCTGGGGCCAGATGTGGTGAACCCGAATACGACTGAGGCGGAGGTTTTGGACCAGGTGTGTAGCGATCGCTTTCGCCGTCGCCGCTTTGCTGGGTTGTTGCTAGACCAACATTTTCTATGCGGCTTGGGAAACTATTTGCGCAGTGAGATTGCTTTTGTGGCGCGGATCTATCCCAATAAGCGGCCGATGGATTGCAGCGATGAGCAGTTGGAGGCCCTGGGAAAAGCAGCGATCGCCATCTCCCGACAGTCCTGTGAAACTGCTGGGATTACCAATGATCCGGCCCTGGCTGCGGAGCTGAAGGAGCGGGGCTGGCGTCGGCGAGACTATCGCCACTGGGTTTTCAGCCGAGCGGGGCAGTCTTGCCACGTCTGTGGGACTGAGATAAAGAAGGTGACATTAGCGGGGCGACGAGCCTACTTCTGTCCCTGTTGCCAGCCTGAATAGACAGGCATGAACCTCCCTTCGAGCCTTTAGATTTCCATTGCGGCGGGAATAAAATGGTTGATTCGGGCACGAATTCCCCAAGGGACTTTTACTTGAAATTGGGTCTTAGGCATCCATAATTTCCCTTCATATACAAGCTCAAAATTCTCTTGCTCTGTCTGGAAATGCTTAGATAATTCAAACTCGAAAGTCGCTCGTTCGCCAGGATTTACCAGAGACTCTTGAAAGTGAGCGACTCGAGTTGGGCTGAGCCACGTTGAATGCGTAAATCGAGATCGGACATCCCTGGGGGCAGCAGTCGCGATATAAATCGGGTCATTTTGAGTCCAGCTTTCTCGACCGATGTTCTGGACGACTAGTTTGAACTGCCCTCGCCCAGACAAGCGGGATTCATTCGGCAGGATTTTAGCTGCATAGAGGAGTGGGTGTTGTCCCCAACTGACAGCATGACAGTCTTGGCAGATTGAAGGGACTTTATCCCCGCCTTCTAATAGGCCATTCCGAAATGCCTTGAATGCTGGACCATTCCAGACCTGCTCCCACTTCTCGTCACGTAAGTTGCCCATAATGGCATCGCTATTTCGGGAAGCATTACAGCAGGGGAAAACTCGGCCTTCCCTATCGATGAAGGGGATTTCCCAGGGGACGTTGCATTGTTTCGTTTCTCCTGGACTAGATTTCTCGTTACCGAAGTAGGACTTGGCTTCTTTGGGACTGCGGCGTTCTAGCAAGAGGCGATCAGATAAAGGCATGAGAATGTTGATGCTAAATTTCTCACACTGCTTGTAAATCTCATCTAGATAGATAAATAGATCGCCGTTATTAAATAGCTGTTGCTCCGTACATTGATCATTGTAATCTAGCAATCCTTGCAAATAAAAATTCTGAATTCCCAGCTCGTTTAGTAACTTAGGAAAATGAACGAGGTCTTTTATATTTTGAGTCATCAGAACAGAGGATATCGTAATGACTCTGGGATCATCTATCGCTGCCGTTAAGTTCTTTAGGCCTGATAATGCTTTCTCGACATCGTCACCTCGAATAAATCGGTAACTGTCTTGCTTTGGTGAATCAATAGAGAAGTTGATTTGAATAATATGCTTAAGCTTGGCAAGCTCACGGGCTATCTCTGGGGTCAGGAGAGTTCCGTTCGTGCTAAACCCGATGCGGACTCCTTCGCGATCCAAGTTTTGAAGCAGCGGGAGGAAGTTTGGATTTAAAAATGGTTCGCCATATCCAGTGAGATTGATTTCGCCACAGCGTTTGGCTAAGGGGACGATATCCTCCCAGATAATGTCACTCATGTGATCTGGCTTCGTGCTAGATAACGTATCCCCCGTGGTCAGTGGACACATCTTACATTTGAGATTGCATCGACTCGTGACTTCGACTTGTAGGCACTGAGGAGCATCGCGTGTTACGGAAAAAGCATCAATAGAATTTTTTATCATGTTTTTAGACTCTTAATAGATGCTCTGAAAAGGGATATTTCCCGATCTCACTTCGCCCCTCGTGATGTCAGGCGTTGATCTTCAGTAAAGTAAACTAGTGAGATGATCCTGTCTAGGACTAGTTGTGCCCTTAGGCTCTTAGATTGGACGATACAGATCGATAAAGCACTGCAGGGTCTATGAGGTGACCCTGCAGTGCTTTGCTTCGTAACGATGGTTAATTGTTTAATCCAAGGCTGGCTGACTTACGGTGCTAACCATAGATTTGATTCTCCAAATTGAGGCTTGGGGCATTGCTGAGGGCTGCAATGAACTCTTTATTCCCCCCAGTTCCTCGGAAAAGCCAGGTTTCTCCGGTCCCTTGCACGATGCTGTAATCTGCGGCGCTGCCTTGGAGATAGAGCTGGTCTAGGCCCGCTTCAAAGTCCCAGATGCGAACAAAGTCGTTTCCGCCCTGGCTGCTATAAAAGGCGCCGTCCGCATCCCCAAGGAAGAAGAGGTCTGCACCTGCTCCACCGGTTAGCTGGTCCTGCTCGCCTTGGCCTCGATTGCTGGAGTTGGTGCCAAAGAGATAGTCTTCGCCGCCGCCACCCTGGAGGAAGTCGTTGCCTGCTTCGCCAAAGATATCGTCATCTCCTTCGGTTCCGTTCAGATTGTCGTTCCCACTGCTGCCATTGATCTCCGTAATATCAGGGCTGGAAGGAGGCGTAGGGGGAGCGGGGGGCGTGGGAGTTGCGCTTGCTTCCGATAGCTCAATGCCGGGCAGTGCTTCGAGGGCTGAGTCGCTCAGGGGATCTCCACCATATTGGCTATAGAGACGGGCCAATGCTCCGGTGTAGCCTGCGTTGTACTCCAGGGAGACTTCGTTGGCTCGGAAATCCAAGCGATTGTCTTGGTAGGCAAAGTCATCGGCAGTGGTGGGGCCTCCGACCAAGCCTCCGTAGATGATGTTGGTATTGACCTGGTTGCTGCTCCACTGTGCCTCCGTTATGAACTGAGATGCAGCTTGGTGGTGCACCCGTTGGGGGGCATTGTTGCCAAACCCGACGACGTAGCTAGAGCCACGGGGGTTGTCTCCCAGAATATAATTAATCTGTTGCTCAGACAACTGGCTGTAGTTGCCATTGGGGTCTGCCACAGTATCTGCATACACCCCAGCTAGGAATGCGGTGTTGGCACTCAGGCGTAAGGAGCCCCAGCCACCGAGCCAAGCGAGGCCACCGGTGGTTCGGGTGACGGAGCCACCGGGGAGCCAGTTGCTTAACCAATTGCTGACATCTTGCTTGTAGATATCCTTGCCCGTTTCTTGAGCCAAGAGAATGGCAGCACCCTGGGACTTGTTATCCCAGTCCTGGGTCCAGCCAAAGTTGAATTCGGGATATTGGGCTTCGGCTTTCTCCAGATATTGCTGGGACGACTCACCTTTGGCTTCCAAAGCTTTGTGCAGCCAAACGGCTCCCCAGGCCAGCTCATCTTCAAAGCCCGTTCGAGGGGCGTAGGGAGTGCTGACATCAGGTAGGGAGACACTGTAGGAGCCCCGATAGGTGTCGGCAAAGCTATAGAGCTGTTGAGCATTCAGCAGCAGCTGGTCGGCATAGCCACCATCGGTGGGACGGAAGATGATTGAAGCAGCAGCTAACGCAGCGGCAGCCTCAGCCGCGAGGTCCGTGCCGGGTTTCGTTGCGTCGATTTTGTAAGCGGGGCGAGCCGTGTTGAGTTGCTCTGGTAGTTCAAGCACCGCTTGGTCGATGCTGGGGTTGCCGACTTGGGCCCAAAACTCCTTGGTTTGGCCATTCTCGACCACATGGGATTTGAGGAGAAAGTCTGTGCCCCAACGAATCGCATCCAGCGCTTCATCGAGCTGGCCGGAGCGCTCATAACCATCGCGATACTGATCCACGCCCCAGCTCAGCAGGGTCATGGTGGAGGCCATGGGAAGGTTATATTTGACGTGGTCTCCAGCATCGAAGTAGCCACCGCTGAGGTCGAGGCCGACGTCCTGTCCATCGGTGAGTGCTGAGTCACCACGCCAGGCGATGCGGTTGTCGTCAGGCAAAAATCCTGAGCGTTGGGCTTCGTAGAAGAGGAAGGATTTTTGCAGAGCCTCACCGTAGTTGAAGCGAGGGCCCCCTGCGCCATTACTGGTGCCACTGGGAATTAGACCCGCATCGGTAAATTTATTTTGTTCGCCGGCTTGAAGGGTAATGGCAAACGTGGAACCGGTCTCTGGATTGACATCCGAATCGCGGGTGCCGTCACCTCCTTGATCCAAGGGGCTAAAGCGTAGACCCGCTGGAATATTCGAAAATTCCAGTTTGTAGAGTCCTGCCTCTAGGCTGCTAAAGCCAAAGTAGCCCCCGTTTCCGGTTGTACCTTCTAGCTGAAGGTCGTCGGCAGTGCCAAAGCTGCCATCACTGCCCGCTCCGGTGAGCTTGACCAATACGCCATCGATACCGAGGTCGCCGTCATCTTGAATGCCGTTACCGTTGTTGTCGGCGAAGACGCGATTGCCTAGGAATGCGCTGGGACTACTGTTGGCTAACGCCAGTAGGTTGCCATCCAGCTCGGATGCTGTGCTATTGGGGTCTAGTTCGTTGGCGATCGCAGGTGCCATGATTTACCAAGGATTGATGAGGATTAAATGACGACTAACACCTGAGAAGACTCGCGGGTGTGGGCGATGCGCGTGAGACGAACTGAAGGAAACGATGAGGCGCTTGCAGACCTCAAGGGTGACAGGTCTCTTTCAGAAAATGAGGAACTCTCGAACTGTTTCGATATTCACCGTTGAGCTGATTCTGGTGCAATCAAGCTGAGTGATATCTGACTCATTTTCGAAGTTCACTAAATAATTGATATCAATCAATTTAGGCTTTGTCACTGAAGACGTATACGGATTTTTGAGAACGAAAAATATATTTTTATACTTCTGTTTTGAGGCTTTATCTTACCTTTAACTAATAAATAGAGACTTCTGAAGTAGGTCTAGTATTGAGCTAATTAGAAATGTCCTATTTTATGCCTTGAGCTTGCTTAGGCCGGGCTGCTGCTAATCTGGATAGCTCGATCTTAGGCTTCTAGATGTTGGATGTACTGAAGCTCTTCTAAGCAGAAAGGTTCGTGAAAAGTGAAGGGTATCGAATCTCATTTGATCTCTTGAAAAGAAAAATATTTTTAATAATTAGATGATGAGAGAGGATGGGCTCTCTTGTCGCTTTTGTCGTACTTGCTTTTTTGAAAGAGATTGCGGCTGACTTATCTATCTATAAATGAGTTTGTCAAAAAGGAATTAATTTACGAGAAAATTCCGGATAGAGAATCTCCGTTTGAGCTTCTACTTCGCTTTTTTGAGGAATGCCTTCAGCAAATCTGCTTAAAGCCAAAATTGGAGATATCCGTCTGGCAGGGAGGAGAACTAAAGGAGCTGTGACGCACTTTAGGGACTTCTATTCCTTGCTTATTTCTTTTGAGTTGGAGAAAATTAGCTCGTTGGGAGAAGCTTTTATTTTCTTCCTACGAATACAACGGACAATTTTGTTCACCTATCATCCTCAGAATCCTTTATTCAGCGTGGTGAGCTTGTCGCAGTTTTAGGGCATGACCAATGCTGAGGACATCGTGGTGCCAAGTGGGCAGAATCGCGGTCATGGCAATTTCTTCTAGGGTGTGGAGCAGGCCTACAACAATGGCGGCCCCCATACACCACCCACCGTAGTTCCAGCCGAATAAGGCTACTGTTGCGATCGCCAGGGTGATGCCCCAGAGCTTTGCGGTGTAGGTGTGATAGCTGGCGGGACGACCATACTTGGACAGGTTGACTCCCCACCAAAGCAACTGAGCTAGCACGATCGCAACGAGTCCCCAGCGCCAATGTTCCATCACATCTCCATGGGCTAGCACTGCGCTGGTCAGTACAGCGCCGTAGAGCATTCGATCTGCCCAGCTATCCGCCTGGCGCAGACCTGCCGTGCTGATCTCCAGGCGGCGAGCGATAATGCCGTCGAAAATGTCAGATAGGACTGCCGTGATGAAGGCGATGAGAAAAAGTTGGCCGGTGTCACCATCCCAGGCATCCCAGAGCAGATAGGGGGCGATCGCACAGCGCAGGGCGACCAACGATGCTGGAATTTTGTGGAATAGGGCCATGGAAGTCCAGGATGGATGACTTTAAACTTGGGCGAACGCGCTGGTGAATGGACCCCACTGCATCTGTGAGCCTAGAGAGGCGATGCGCGGCCCCCTTCTGCATGAAACAATGGGAAGCGCCCGAATATCGGGATTTGTCGAACATTTGGTGTAACTGCGATCGCAATGCCCTCCTCTCCTTCTGGCACCAAGCCCCTCAAAATCCTCTTCGTTTCTACTTCCGTTGGTCCTTTGGGGACAGGCATGGGGGGCGGGGTTGAGTTGACCCTTGCCAATCTGGCCAAGGCGCTTCGGTTGCGAGGACATCTCATTGAAGCCTTGGTTCCTGCTGAGTCAACTTGCCCAGGACTGGACTTGATACAGGTGCCTGGACAACTTCAATCCACTGCCCAAACCCAAGGTCGAGCGGCTGGTATCGAAATGCCTGCCGATGCGGTGTTGGCGAATCTCTGGGAGGAGGCGCGGCAGCGGCAGGGCAACTATGACATCATTCTCAACTTCGCCTACGACTGGCTGCCCCTCTTTCTCACGCCCTTCTTTACGACGCCTGTGGTTCACCTCGTCAGCATGGGCTCGTTGACGGTGGCTATGGACCACATTATTTCCCAAACCCTGGACTGCTTCCCCCACAGCATTGCGGTCCATAGCGGCATTCAGGCCGAGACCTTTATGGCGATTCCTGACTTTCCCCAGCGTTGCACTGTCTTAGCTAATGGTTTTGACCTGTCCCGCTATGAGTTTCAGTCCCAAGCTGAACCCCAACTTGGGTGGGTGGGACGCATTGCCCCGGAGAAAGGTTTAGAGGATGCAGTGGCGGCGATCGCCCAAACAGGCACGCTGCTCAAAGTTTGGGGGGCGATGGAACATCCCGATTATTGGGCTGACATTCAGCAGCGTTTCCCTGCAGCTCCTTTAGAGTATTGCGGTTTTCTTAAAACCGAAGAATTGCAACAGCAACTTGGAAAATGCCAAGGTTTAGTGATGACGCCGAAGTGGGTTGAAGCCTTTGGCAATGTGGCCATTGAAGCTTTGGCCTGTGGAGTGCCGGTGGTGGCCTATGGCCGAGGGGGGCCGTTGGAGATTGTGGAAGATGGCGTGACGGGGTATTTGGTGGAGCCGGATTCTGTGGCGGGCCTAGTGGGCGCGATCGCTAAGCTCGGTGACATTGACCGTGCGGCCTGTCGTGGCGCTGCGGAATCCAAATATTCCTTGGCTGCCATGGGAGAGCGCACTGAAGCTTGGCTGCGACGGAG
>CALLPZ010000269.1 GCA_938015405.1 uncultured Pseudanabaenaceae cyanobacterium | reverse complement strand
GTCGTCGCGCAGCAACTACTTACCAATACAAAAGCGACTGAAAATCCGTTCCAAGACGGACTCAGTGATACCTTCACCCGTCACCTCATTGAATGCTTGGATGGCCGATCGCAAGTCAATCGTCCAGAAATCAAACGGCAGTTCCTCGGCAATGGTCTGTTGAACCTGCTCCAGGGCAGCCTGGGCCCGCGTCAGAGCCGATGCTTGGCGCTGGTTAATGGCCAGGTCCAAATTCGCCGCCTGAACATCCCCTAGCTGCACGGCCGCCAGCACGGCCTGCTCCAGGGCTTCAATGCCCCGGTTCTGAGCAGCAGCGGTTTGCACCTGAGCCTGGCATTGCTCCAATAACAAGGTAGGCAGGGTTGGGGGTTCACTGCCTTCTGTCAGCAAATCCATTTTGTTCTGCACCAAAATCAGGGGCTGGTTCACCGCCACGGATCTAACTTGGTCATGGATGGTTTGATCTGCCTCGGTCCAGCCAGTGGTGGCATCAATCGTAAACAGAATCAGATCGGCAGACTGGGCAGCCTCTCGCGATCGCGCCACGCCAATCTGTTCCACCTGGTCTGCGGTCTCCCGAATCCCAGCCGTATCCAGCACCTGCACTGGAATGCCACCCACCACTAACTGGGACTCCACGACATCGCGGGTGGTGCCGGGCAGATCTGTGACAATGGCGCGATCGCTGCGACTCCAGGCATTAAGCAAGCTGGACTTCCCCACATTAGGGCGGCCCACAATAGCCACCTTCAGCCCCGAGCGCATCAGCTCCCCCCGATCCGCTGTGGAGAGGATTTGCCTTAACTGGTCCAGTACCGCTGCCAGTTGACGCTTGATCTCCGCCTCATCCAAGGGGGGCAAGTCATCCTCAAAGTCCACCCGTGCTTCAATTTCCGAGAGCGTGTCCAAGCAAGTGTTGCGCAGCTCCCGAATGGGCTGGGCCAGCTTCCCTTGGAGTCCTGCGAGGGCCAACTCCGCCGCTCGGGGAGACTGAGCGCTGACCAAATCTGCCACGCTCTCAGCCTGGGTCAGGTCAATGCGGCCATTTAAGAATGCTCGTAGGCTAAATTCTCCTGGCTGGGCCAGACGCGCTCCCTGGGCAATACAGAGCTGGAGCACCCGCTGCACCACCATCAGACCGCCATGGCAGTGGAATTCCACCACATCCTCTCGAGTAAAGGAGCGAGGCCCCTGCATCAACAGCAACAGCGCCTCATCCACCAACGACTCGGCACGAGACGCCTGGGCAGGCTCATAGATATGGCCATAGAGAATGCGGTGGCTCTCCCAAGGTTGAGTCCCAGGCGCACGAAACAGGCACCGAGCAATAGAGATCGCCTCAGAACCAGACAGGCGAACGATCCCCACGCTTCCCTGTTGGGGCACAATAGCAGTAGCGATCGCGACAATGGTTTCAGTCATGGAAAACGGGAGCTTACACTGGGACTCAGTTAAGCCCTGTTGTCGAAGGTTGGAACATCGGTCAATAATTTAAGGGCGACCTAGCAGCAGGATACCGCTGCTCTGGACTGTTGTAGGGCTTGAGACTGGCAAATTCAGCCCCACATTGGTAACAACCTGCCAAAGAGGTCGTGAACTCAGCTTCCCTAAAGACCGGGCTCTGGCAAAACCCTCAAGCCCAAACCTCAGTGCCAGAATCGCCTGCAATTGCCGGGAACCTCAGGTTTATCTCAACATCTGTAAGCCTGCTGCAGTTCCGATGAAAGATCCCCAGGGAGCAACGGGTTTGTCCAAAACTAATCGCCAGGCACCGTTCCACCGACCGATGCCCAAGCCAACTGTGACCCCTCAATCCTCCCAGGCAGACTCCCCTCGCAAGCCCCCCGCTCGTCGGGCAAAATATCGGTTTGGCCTTCGCACCCTGCGCTACTACTACCACCGCCTCGTGAGACTGCGCTCCAGCACTGGGGAAATTGCCAGAGGTTTTGCCATTGGATGTTTCTGTGGTTGCCTCCCCCTCTTCGGTCTCCAGGTCATTCTCAGCCTAGCCGTAGCGACTCTTTTCAAGGGTCAACGCTTCGTCGCCGCTGCAACAACCTGGATTAGCAATCCCTTCACCTACATCCCCCTCTACGCCTTTGGCTTCCATGTGGGACGATCGCTGCTGGGCTACCAAAACCTGACCTTCCCCAAAGAAGCAATCGGCTCAATCACCCTCCTGTCTGAATTGGGCGGTGACTTCCTGAGAGCCCTCTTCTTCGGCTGCATCGTTGTCGGCTCAGTCCTGGGCGTCTGTGGCTACTGGGGCAGCTTTTACCTAGTCCAACGGGCCAGACAGCGCAAGCGAAGACGACGGCGATCGCGTTCGTCTTCTTAACAGGATCTGAGTTAAAGCAATTTGCTGCTGTGAGCTTTGATGTTTAGCTCACAGCAATCCGTGACGACTAATTCAACAGCCAGCTTAGGAGCGTCACAAAGCTCTCTCCCATGGCCAAACCTTCCATGAGCGTAGTCGAAGGAAACCCATGCTGAAGCCGGGCACTGGTTTAGACGACGCTCAACCAGCAGTCTTTGCTTCCAATGCAATTGGAAGTACTCAACAGGAATCGACCAGAAAGCACCTAGCTCTAAGCCTTCATAGGCTCAAGCGAACCGACCTTCAGAGTGAGTTTAGTAATGGTCATTATCCATGCGACGCACATTGCGAGGAGGCAACGTATAGGTCTGCCCTGGCTTAGTCCCGCGAGGATAAGGCGGCTGAGATGGGTAGCGCGGTGGATATGGCGGAGGCGCATAGGGCTGCTGCGGCATCGCAGGTGCACTATGGAGAATGTAATGTTGCTGCTGCTGAGCCCGCGACTGACGCCGAGACTGCTGCTGACCTGACAGCAACACAACGGTTAACAGCAACGCGCAGCCCCCAGCAACCACCACGACAAAAATGCCACCGATCACCCAAATGGCGATCGCCGTGCCATTGCGCTGGGGCGGCACCGTCAAGGCACCACTCCCCGATGAATCGGGTAATCCCTGCTGTAACGTCAGGCGATCTACCGACCGTTGCTGGTCCTCAATGCGAGCTGCCACTCGATCAAATTCATTGCGTTGACGCTCCAGCTGATCCTGCAGATCATCCGTCAGCGTCTCCTGCTGCTCCAACTGGCTACGCAGCTGGGCCGTGAGGGTATTCTGCTGCTCCAGCTTGAGCCGCATCTGTTCAGTATTGTTGCCCTGGCTCCAGCCATCCGTAGGGACGGTAGCAGGTGCCGCCGAGAGAGGCGGCGGTGTGGAAAGCCCAGGATTATAACTCGGCACCATGGCGTCGCCGACGCCGAGGCCCCCCTTCAAGAGAAGGAGCGCCGACACGCCAGCCACCGCGGTGCCTGCCAAGAATGCCGTTGTCTCGCTCATAGGGGTGTGAATAACACCTTAGGGCTGCTGGTCAGTGGGCGCACAATCCTGCTAGCCCAGGCTCTCTGTTCCTTGAACTGAGAGTCAGTTAGGGAAGAGAGCCAGGGTGGAACACAGGCAGTAAACCTGACTCCAAAGAATGTGTCGACACACCATAGCATTGATTCCCCAAAGCGATCGCTCCTAAATCGACAATCTCGAACTTTTCCGGACGGGCCGAACGAGTTCTCGACTTTTCAGCCCATCAAAGCCCCCATAAAGCCATAGAGTCATTACCTTTGCGGCGATAACTCTACTGCCAGTTCAACATCCATATGATGGCCAAACAGGAGCCTCGGTGACTCCTCAACACCTTGAATTTTGACCTTCAGTCCCGGCGTTGAAGCTTAGCGATTAAGTCCTGAAACGGCTGCCAATTATCCGCTTGGGCAATGGGCTCCCAGATGGCTTCGATCTGCGATCGCACCAGGCTCGTAATCGGGTTATGAGCCGCCAAACTGTCAGCCACCTGATCGGGCTCAGTACATTGGTTCAAACAGAGATGATAGGCATCCCGCCAGGGCTCCCAACCTTCAATAGTCAATCTGTCAGTTGATGTATCCCCTTCCGCCTCTGAGGCTTCCGCCATGGGCTCAAAGAGTTCCACAGGAATGGCTGCGACATCTTCCCGCCACTGAGGGCTGTACTGCTGGCGTAACCGCCGAAAGAAATCGTGATAACCCACTGGCAAGTCATTCAGCAGTTGAATTGTCCAGCGCACCAGGTTATCCGCCAGCTCAGGTTCCAAGCCATCGGCGTTCACCGAATTGAAGCCAAGACGCTGCAACATCAATCGCCGATAGGTTGCGTGGTAGCGATCCTCATAGGCCGCTTCGAGCATGCGATCCAGCGCTTCCTTCGGCAACACCATGGACAACGGCGATTGCAACATGCGCAGGTTGAGTTGGCCGATGCCCGGCTGATTGCCATAGCGATAACGCCCGTAATAGTCGAAATAGGCCGCCGTAAACTTGGGATCGTAGGTATTGATAAAGGCGTAGGGGCCGTAGTCAAAGCTCTCCCCAGTAATAGACATGTTGTCGGTGTTGAGCACTGCATGGCAAAACCCTGCGGCCATCCACTGGGCTGCCAAGTCCGCCACTCGCTCCACGAGCTCACCATAGAAACGCAGACCAATCTCTGCAGAGCCCGCCTCCGACTCCACTAAGAGATGGGGGTAGTAGATCGCAATGACATGGTCCAGCAGCTTCTGAATCAGGTCCCTCCGGCTGTGATAGTGCAGTCGTTCGAAGGTGCCGAAGCGAATATGGGAGCGGTTCCAGCGCACCATCACGGAGGCCCGCGTTGGTGAGGGCTCATCGCCGCGATAGAGTTGCTCTCCGGTCTCCACCAGGCTAAGACAGCGGGAGGTACAAACGCCCAGGGCATGGAGCGCCTCAGAAGCCAAAACTTCTCGCACGCCTCCCTTAAGGGTCAAGCGGCCATCGCCGCCACGGGAATAGGGCGTGGTCCCCGAGCCCTTGGTACCGAGGTCATAGAGTTCTCCATCAATGCCCCGCACCTGACCATAGAGAAAGCCTCGACCATCTCCCAAACGCGAGTTGTAGTCGCCAAACTGATAGCCGTGGTAGCGCAAGGCTAGGAAAGGCGATCCTTCGGAGCTGGGCGGCGCCAATCGTCCCCAAAACGCACCAAAGGCCTCAGTGAACTCCAGATCACTCACCTGGGCTGGATCTAGCCCTAGCTGAGGCAGCAAATCATCATTGCGCCAGCGCAGCTGGTGGGCCGGAAACTCTGCCGCTGCCACTCGATCAAAATAGTCATCGCCCAAAGACTCCAGGGCGGGCTCATAGTTCAGCCGCAAGAAGGGGTTATCAGTCTGTTGCAGCATGGGGACGCATCGAAAAAGAGCCTAGGCCTCTATTCTCTCAGATGCCTAGGCTCTAATAATGCTTAGCCTTCAATGCAGAAGCCTGACTGGATATAGACTCCTTGCTCTAATTAATCTCCACGACGGACATTTAAGACATCGCTGAGCTGAAGGAGCTGAGTCATCACATCATTTAGCTGGCTGTGATGGGCGATATCAATGGAAAGATCGAGCAGAGCTGGTCGGTTGTGGGTTGTGGTCACACCTGCTTTGCTGACATTGATGTTGTAATCGCTCAAGCGGGCGAGGACATCGCGCATTAAGCCGATACGATCAATGGCTTCAATTTGAATCGGCACGGGGTAGGTGGGGGGATGGTTGCTGTTCATTTCTTCGCCATTCCAGCGCACGGGGATGAGGCGATCGCCCGGCACATCCTTCACACTGCTACAACCATTGCGATGAATGCCAATGCCCCGGCTGCCCATGGAAACCACACCAATAATGCTTTGGCCCGGCAAGGGATTACAGCATTTTGCGAGGCGATAGACCATGCCCTCAACTCCCAGAATGGGAGAGCCATCGCGGGGGAGTTTATTGGACTGACGCTGGCTAGGCAGAAGCATGGGCTCCGGCTCTTCCAGCTCACCATCCAGCTTTTGCTGCTCGCGAATGGCTTCATTGATGCGGTTGACCACCAAATTGAGGGTGGTACCACCATGGCCTAGGCCCGCCAGCAAGTCATCGACATTGTTGTAGTTACAGCGTTCTGCCACCTGCTGCATGGGATCAGACTTGAGCAGCGCCTCAAAACCAGACTTACCCAGCTCCCGTTCCAGCATGTCCCGCCCGTTGGCCCAATGCTCCTCACGGTTGTATCGCTTGAACCAGTTGCGAATGCGATTCTTCGCCCCGGAAGTCGCCACAAAGTTCATCCAGTCCATGCTGGGATGGGCACTTTCGCGGGTAATGATTTCGACAATATTGCCATTCACCAAGGGAGTACTGAGGGGAATAATCCGACCATCCACCTTGGCCCCCGCGCAGTGATTCCCCACCTCGGAGTGAATGCGATAGGCAAAGTCCACGGGGGTTGAGCCCTGGCTCAAGGCAAATACATCCCCTGTAGGCGTAAAGACATAAACATCCTCATCGAAGAGGTTGTTCTTCACGGTCTCCATGTACTCGTTGGCATCCTTTAGATCACTCTGCCATTCCAGCAGTTGACGCAGCCAAGAGAATTTCTCATCATCATTGGTCGAGACCTGGGGCTGAGAACCGCCGCTTTCTTTGTATTTCCAGTGGGCCGCGATACCGTATTCCGCCACATGGTGCATTTCCATCGTGCGAATCTGCACTTCCACCGGACGGCCACCGAGCCCAATCACCGCGGTATGGAGAGACTGGTAATGGTTGGGTTTGGGGAGACCGATGTAATCCTTGAAGCGATTGGGGATCGGCCGGAAAGCATCATGGACCACTGCTAGGGAGCGATAGCATTCCTGGTTACTGTCCACAATGATGCGCAGGGCTGCGATATCAAAGATCTCGTGGAATTCCTTGTTTTGGCGGCGCATCTTATTGAAGATGCTGAATAGGTGCTTGGGCCGACCACTAATATCGACAACGGAGATATTCACATCCGACAAACGCTTCTGCAACAGGGTGATGGCCTCTGCGATACCCGCTTCGCGTGCTGCCCGCTTGGCAGAAACCAACGTCTGAATTTCGCGGTAATCTTCAGGCTCTAAATACTTAAAGCAGAGGTCTTCCAGCTCCCACTTCATGCGGCCTAAGCCCAAGCGGTTGGCCAGGGGAGCAAAGATATCTCGGGTTTCCTGGGCTTTAAGGCGCTGCTTCGCCTCGGGCATGTGCTGCAGTGTTCGCATGTTGTGCAGGCGATCGGCCAACTTGACCATGATCACGCGGATGTCCTGGGCCATCGCCACGAACATGCGTCGGAAGTTTTCAGCCTGCTCTTCGGTCTTACTCGAAAAATTGAACTTTGAGAGCTTGGTTACCCCTTCAACCAGGTGGCGGACCTCCGCACCAAATCGCTTTTCAATATCTTCAGAGGAAATCTCGGTATCTTCCACCACGTCATGAAGGAAGCCCGCAGCAATCACTGCGTCACTGCTGCCCAGCTCGTAGAGAATATCAGCGACAGCGATGGGATGAGCAATGTAGGGCTCACCGGATTTGCGCATCTGTCCTTCGTGAAGACAGTAGGCAAACTGCAATGCCTTGCAAACAATGTCAGCTGAATCATCAGCCCCTTCGTCACTGAGATAGGTCTGACAGAAAAGCTGAGCACCATGACCAGGCAGCTGTTCATCCAAGCGAGCTTCTAACCAAGCGGGCAACTCAAGGGCTGAAGCAATTGCAACAGGGGCGGTGGCGACGTTCATCATGGCAATTTCCGAAGACGGGGCAGAGCTGGAGGATGATTCGTAGAATTCGAGAAGACGCAACCTTCGCTAGCGGCTTGCTTAACACCGCTTAATTGCTCCTAGGGTGACCGTTTACCGGGGGGAAACTATCAATTTTCTCAAAAACAAACATCGGGAGGGGTTCGATTCAATCCGAAAAAGTAGATGAGACAGGGTCTCTAACAACCACTCCGAACGGCTCAAATGAACCTCAGCATCCATGACGCTGCACAGCGCATAAATCGCCCAGCTTGTTGATGAATTGTGAGGAGAGACCTCAACCTAGAGAGTCAAAGAATTCCGGAGAATCGCGCCGGGTGAATTAATTCTAGCGAGTCGGAATTGAGTGCGAGACAGTTACGTCCAAGCTTCCGAAATAATTAATTCTTTCCCATGGGGCGCTTATTTCAGCCCTCTGACGTAGCTCTCATCATAGCGAAAAGTTTGTTTACATTTAATATTTTCTTAATATTCATGCAATTCCATGCCAAATTCATCCAATTCCGTTGATCCCCGATGCTCTCTCTTCGTGGAGTTGAAGCAACAGGCGCAAACTGTCGAGCAGTGTTTGCCGGGGGAGCAGAGCCAAATGGCCTCTGCCCTGGCCCCGCTCCAGGCATTTTTCCAGGACAAAGTGCAAGCGCTGACTTGGGACGATTGGCCCCCAGAGCGGCGATCGCTCCTCCAGTCCCTGCGGGTAGAGATGCACAAACAGCTCAGACTGCTAAACACAGACCTGATGTTCTTTAGGACGGCCAAACAACCCGCGACCCTGGCTCAACGTCGTCGCGATATGGGCGATCGCCTCACCAATTTGCAAGGCTACTGCGATGCCATCCTCAAGCTCGCGGAGTCAGCAGAACCCCATGATGAGCCCAGCTAAAAACCAAAGCCCCCAGAAAATGCGAAGTGAGGGCTCACTGTCATGCTTTCTAGGAGCGCCATACCCAGTCCCGTCCCATCCCGCCTGACGTGTCCCAAGAGCATCAGTCCAAAGTGACCCAGGTTGAGAAGCATCCGTAAGTGAGTCCTGTCACCTATGGGAAACTCCAGTCCCCTTATTGTGTGGAGGCACGTGGAAATGCGGAAAACTGGTTTCCCAATGCCCGTAGCCGTCGCAGCCTGGGTCAGCGTTGATGGCAAGGGCCTAGCTGGCTAAAGATGTTTGCACTCCACATCACCGCCTGCCATCTTGAGGTTGGATAGGCCTAGCCTGTCCTAAGTGATGTGCGAATGACGATATCCCCGAGGTGACTGGCCCAATGGATTGATATCGATTGCGACATCCCCGGAGATTCTGGTCCATGATCTGCAACTATTTATTAGAACGCTGATACTAAACTGGTTGAGTATGTCTCAATCAGCAAAGTCCGAGGCCTACTGTTCCCTTCATTAGCTCACTGCCGTGCTCTGCCCAAAGGATCGCAAAACCCTACTGACGGATACCTGCCTCACTGAAGGCCTCAGCAGTAAGCATTGTTCTGACTGCAAAGGTACCTGGTTGCCTGCAGCAGAATATAAGGTATGGCAAAAGAAACAGCCCCAAACGGAGCTGGATCCGGCCAAGCTGTCGGATACCTTCGGTGTGGAGTTTGTTCAGTCTCCCTACGACACGAAGGCTTCACTCTGTCCTGAATGTGGTGCTTATCTCTCCCGCGCAAGAGTCAACTGGCGGCCTGCGTTTTATGTGGAGCGCTGTCCTGCCTGTGAGGGGATCTGGTGCGACCATGGTGAATGGAATGTGCTGGAGAAGCTAGGATTCCACGTCGCGATTAACAAGCTGTTTTCTCAAGACTGGCAAGCAAGGGTTCGCAAGCAGGCCTTGATCGACAAAGAACGCCAGGCCACGGTAGCCAAGCTGGGTCCAGAACTGGCCGAGAAGATCTTCCTTTTGGCAGCAGAGCTAGAGGAGCACCCGAAGGGTGACTTTGGCGTGGCCTATCTCATGCGACGCTTTGAAAATGTGCGCAGTAACGTCAGTGCTCGGGATCCCTACTAGGAGCTGATGCGACTCCAGGCGTTATCAACGCTACGAAAAGGGTGAATGCCAGCGTGATGGTGTTCACCCTTTTCATTAGAGATTGATGTCTGAAAGTTTTACCAGGAGGGGATTACAAAGGTCAGCAAGGTCTGTATTCATCCCATGGATAGCTGCCATTGATGGCATCAGTGGTTCTTATCTATCGGACTGCCTAGAGTAAGGACATCGCAGGCTCTAGGAGAGCAACCGCATGAACATTAACGATGCGCGATTAAAAGGCAGGTTTTCGACGGAATTACCCCAAGGTCTCACCCGGCAACAGCTAGAACGAGCCTGGCAAAGCAACCATCGCCAAAGCTGGATCCAAAAGCTACAGAACTGGGGGGTAACGGCAGTGGCGGCGCTGACCCAGGGCAAGGAGCCACACATTTCCAAGGTCGTCACTGATCACGAAATCCAGTGGAAGGTTTATGACCCCGTGGGCGATCGCACCCACTGGTTCCACCAAGAGCAGGAGGTCCGAGCCTGGCTAGAACAGCGTTATTACCAAAACTAATGCCAGGTCTAGGCTGAGGCACGAGTTGGTACGAGTTGGCCACCAGATCATTCCCATGACCAACTCGAGAAGGAGATGCAATCCGGTTAGCGCTGACCGAAGCGTCGAGCCGCTGCTTGGATCTCCCCACCCACGGCATCATCCGGTGCAGTCTCCAGTCGGCTATAAGCGACGGCTAGCTCCGTCAGCTTCTCCACCTGGGCTGCATCAACGGGCAATTGCTGCAGATGGGCCATGGCATCACTCCAAGCCCCTGCTGTGGCAAAGTCCGTCAACCAACGATTCCACAGCTCAGTCTTGGTGGCGGAGTTGGGCAGGCGGTTCACCTGGGTCATCAAAGCACGAGTTTCCTGCAGATGGTTTGGCTGGTCAGACTGCAAATACCAACCCTCTAGGACAGATAATCGTGCTGCTTCGCGATCGCCCACATCAGAAATCAGGGTCAAGAGATCTGGCAACAGCGCAACGCTCCCTCTCCCATGGGAAAAAGAAGGAAGGATGCGATACATTAGGCGCTCTACATCACTGTCCTCGGAGTCACCCAAAGTCTGGAGCAACTGATTCGCCTCGGCCAAACTCTCCAACGCCAAGGCGGGAGAATGCAGCCGACTTTGCAATGCTCCGAGAGTAATCAAGACATCCACTCGCTCCCAATCTGGCTCAAACTGGTCTGCTAAGGCCTCAGCAACATCCAGGTTCTCAGCATCAATCGCCCCATGGAACGCGTCAAGACGCTTCTCCTGGACATCAAGCAACTCGCTCAACTCCTTAGACGCTTGGCTTGGGGCAGCTGAGGTGGAGTCCTCCTCTGCCTGCTGTCGCACCTCTGCGATCATGAGGTCTGCAAAGTCTTGCAGCGTAGGAACTAACTGCAAGGCCTCAGCCAGCTGTGCCTCGGAACGCTCCATTTCCCCTTGGGAGGCATTGGCCGTAGCCAGAAGAACTAAAACCTGCGCACGATCTTTGGAATCCTCAATGAGCGGGAGACGTTCGGTGGCCTCCAACAACAAGCGCCGGGCCTCGGCCTGCTCGCCCTGCTCAGCCTCCTGGAATGACATCAAAATGCGGACCGCAGCTTGGAGGCCAGGTCCATGAGGATCCCCGATCGTCAGACCATCCACTGCTGTCCAGTCAGGCATGTGACCACTCTCTGCGATGAGCCAAACCATCACCGTGAGGGAGCGAACAACATCCTCATCCAGTTCCAAGCCCAACTCCGCTGCTTCTGTGATGCCAAATGTCTCAGACAGGGGCACACCCGCCACTAGGTCCTGAGCCAAAGCAAACTGCTCAGTTTGAAGCAGCAGTTGCACCAGGGAGAGGGTTGCCATGAATTGGTAGGAAGACGATGGCAGTTGCTGAATCTGTTGTTGCCAATCCTGAACCTTGTCGGCATCCACGACAGCGAGATTGCCACTCGCCACTGCAGAACTCAGCTGATCTAACTCAACCTGGAGTTGCTCAATCAACTCAAGTTGATTACCCGAGTCTGCCTGCCCAGCATTAAAGTAAGCCAGGTATTCCTCTGCTTCTTCCGCCGTGAGCCCTTGCTCCAGCAGGTTTGCTCGCAACGTCTCCTGCTGCTGTTCCCGTAGCCAGGCCACCTTGTCCGCACTGTCAGCTTGACTCGCTGGATTCTCATACCAGGCCAGTAAATGGTGAACAGCTCCCTCAGCAGATTTAACTTCATTAGGGCTGGCAGCCTTGAGCAGCACCCAAGCCTCATCCATCAGCGCCGCTTCCTGGGCCTGGGCAAATGCAGCCTCATCTGCCCCTGAACAGGCATAGGCTTGGGCGATCTCCATCATGAGATCTAGGCGCTGCCCCACAGCCTCCACCTCACGGCTCAGCACCTGGGCCCGATCGAGGAGGGCAAATGTGGAGGGCAGCTCAAAATGCTTGTAAACCCAAAATAATTCAACAATCGCCTGAGCTTTTTCAGCCGGATCTTGAATTTGATCGGCCTGACGTAGCGCAGCCAGAACGATTTCCCGACTCACCTCATCCATCTGCCGATGGCACGACTGCTGAGGTTTTGGGAAGTCCTTGGAGGGGGCAAAAGCTTCCACTAAAGGGCGTTCTACCCGATGACTGTCCGCCCTCAGGCTTTCCTGAGCCATCGCCACCACCGTGGAACAGGCCTGGGCTTCCGGGGCGATCGCCATTGGCAAAGCCACCGTCAAACCCACCCAGCAAAGCAGCATTTTCAGACAGCGAGGCGGAAAGCTTTGAATCACAGGAGTTAAGGATGAAGACAATCAATGACGAAGGTACTCGGAGCACCATCAGCCCAAATGTGGCTAGTTAGCCATTACTACGAGCTCACAGTCTCGGATTCCAGGCTAGACAGGGTCGACTCAATCATCGTCTCGATAGCGGCCTCTGTTCCGGGCTCTGACTCCATTGCCGCTTCCCCCTCAGGCGTCAGTTCCGCTTCCTCATCAGGAATCACCAAATCCTGAATCTGGGCCTGAAGTTGTTGACGCATCTCTATGTCAGGCTTAGTCGTCAGTTCAAGATAAAGGTCTGTGAGTGCAACCAGCCCATAGGCCTGGTCCTTCAGGTCAAACTCGGGTAGAAACGCGATCGCCTCTGAAAAATGGCCATGGGTCGCCAAGCTCGTTGCTAGCGATCGCAGCATTTGCTCACGAATCGGCCTCTCATCCTCCAAAGACAACACGACATCTCGCCGCGCCATCAGCTCCTCCACCGCAGTGACTTCATGGACTTGGCTGTAGCTGTAGATCTCCAAGGCATGGAGTAACAGGCTATCCTGCTGTTCCTGGTCCAACTCTGTCAATCCCGCCAAGGCAGCTTGCAAGGTTGTGATGTCGCCATTGCCCGAAGCAAAGGAGGAAATCATATTGCGCAACAAATAGTCAGCCTCGCCAAAATGCTCCAGCAGCTCTTCTGAACTCCGCAGGTCAAATAGCTCGCTCAGGAGTTGCACGGCCTTGTCAGGTTGCTCAGCCTTACTGTAGGCCGCCGCTAAACTCCCCTGCATGGAGACCACCACTGTGACATCTTCTGTTTCTGCCAGAGCGACCTCCGCAGCCTCCAGGTCCTGCTCGTGGAGCGCCTCGTAAAAGTCGCGAATGCTGCCGTATTCCTCCGTCGCTGCAATGACCTCTTCATCAATAATCCAAGGATCTTTCTCCAGCTCAGCCAGGAGATCGTCGTTGACAGAATCCAAAGCAGGGGCAATGGCGATCGCCTTTTCCATCGATTGGTCAGCAGCGGTATCGTCACTGTGCCATCGCTGGGCCAGACTAATTAACACCCACAGGCTGGCGTTGGCGGGCTGCTCCGGCAAGTCCTG
>CALLPZ010000268.1 GCA_938015405.1 uncultured Pseudanabaenaceae cyanobacterium | reverse complement strand
TTGGTTTTGGCTTCTACAGTTGCGGCCTGTGGCTCGACGGGGGAGAGCGCTGCCGATAGCAATGTCTTGAAAGTTGCGACGGAGCCTGCCTATCCTCCCTTTGAAGCCCAAGCTGAAGGGGGCGGGTTTGAAGGGTTCGACATCGACTTGTTCAATGCAGTGGGTGAAGCAGCGGGCCTGGAAATTGAGTTCCAGAGCTTGCCCTTCGACGGCATTATTCCAGCGCTCCAGTCTCAAACGGTTGATGCTGCCATTAGCGCGATGACTATTACGGCGGAGCGGGCAGAAACGGTTGATTTCTCTCGTCCTTATTTCAAAGCGGGTTTGGCGATCGCCGTGCAAGTAGAGAACGAGGACATCAACTCCTTTGAAGATTTAGAAGGGAAGACCATTGCTGTGCAGATCGGCACCACAGGTGCCGACGAAGCGGCCAAGGTTGAAGGTGCCAACGTTGTGACCTTTGAGTCGGGCCCCTTGGCACTCAAGGAGCTCTCTAACGGTAATGCCGATGCCGTGATTAATGACTTGCCAGTGACGCTCTATGCCATTGATGAAGGTGGCCTCAGCGACCTCAAGGTTGTGGGTGAGTTGTTGACTGAAGAGTTCTACGGCATCGCCTTTCCTAAGGGCTCGGAGAACGCGGCCAAGGTGAATGAAGGCTTGACCACCATCTTGGATAACGGCACCTACGCTGAAATCTACAAGAAGTGGTTTGCAGCGGATGCACCCGCTGATCTGCCTGAATCTGCCTTGTAAGTGTAGATTGTCGGAAAACCGGACCATCATCCAGCCTTTGCAGTGACAGAGCTGATTGGGCCATAGGCCTGTAGCCCCTCCCTGGTTGTAAATTTCAACTTGAACCGCCATGGCTGACTTCCTGGATATCGTCCTTCCTGCTCTTCCGAGCCTGCTCAAAGGAGCTGTGGTGACGATTCAGCTAACAGTGTTGTCCATTGCCCTGGGGCTCGTGGGAGGGTCGCTGTTGGGGATTGCGCGGCTCTCGCCCTACCAAATTGTTCGCGTTCTGACGCGAATCTATGTGGATTTCTTTCGGGGAACGCCGCTGCTGGTGCAGCTATTTATGATCTACTTTGGCTTGCCTGGGCTGCTTAACAGTCTGGGCTTGCCGACGTTTAGCCAGTGGTGGGCGGCGATCGCTGCCTTAGCCCTCAACAGCGCTGCCTATATCTCTGAAATTATCCGCGCAGGTATCCAATCCATCCCGCCAGGCCAAACAGAAGCTGCTGAATCGTTGGGACTCTCTCCCATTGAGACCATGCGCTATGTGGTTTTCCCCCAAGCTTTTCGCATCATCATTCCCCCCCTGGGGAACGAGTTCATTATCATGCTCAAGGACACGAGCTTGGCTGCGGTGATTGGCTATCAGGAGCTTTTTCAGGAAGGCAAGCTGATTGTTGCCAATAACTATCGAGCCTTTGAAATCTATACGGCTGTTGCCTTGGTCTATCTCATCCTCACCCTGGTCTCCTCCCTCTTCTTTAGTCGTCTAGAAATTTGGATGGATCCAGTCAAGCGGCGCAAGCAAAAGGCTCCGCCTGCTGTCTCGTCTTTGGGATCTTAGGCCCGTCATGTTGCACCTCGGGTATCGCTATTACAAAGCCATGGAAAGCCATGCTCTAGTTGCCTACCCTCTGGAATGTTGTGGCGTCATTCTGGGTGTGATTCAGGACGATGGTTCTCACCGAGCGACCGAGGTTTATCCTGTGAAAAATGCTTGGACGATTGAGATTGAAGCCGAGCACGAGCAGCGGTTGGATGGCGATGCTTCTGGGATGAAGGGGGGAGGGGGTCAGGCCAGTGCTGCTGAAAACTCTGCTAAACAAGCTGATGCACATAGTTCCTGCGATCGCTTCTACATTGACCCCCGCGACCTGCTCAAAGCTCAGAAGTATGCCCGTATCCAGGGCTGGCAGATCATCGGCATCTACCATTCCCATCCAGATCAGACTGCCGAGCCATCGGAACGCGATCGCCAGAGCGCCTGGCCCGAATACAGCTACGTCATTCTTTCTGTCCAAGCAAGTATCGTCACCGACTGCAAAAGCTGGCGACTCAACGACCAGGGGCAGTTTGAACCTGAATCCTGGCAGTTGTGAACAGCCCCAACTATTGCGGCCTCAATTCTGCTGTCGAATGCAGCGTAAATCTAACAATTCTCTGAGATCCCCAAGCCCATTGCCCCATCCTGCTCTTTTCACGCAAAAATGAAAGAGCAATGGCAACCGGAACGCTGGCTATTCAACCGAAGCCTCCTCAACTTCGGGGTGGGCGTTACCCCCTCACCGGCCTAGCTGTTGTGAATCGTTTTTTGGCGCGAATCGCCTCAAAAACCTCACCCTGTCTATCTGGCATTTGTATCGCAACACTATGCTCAACCTAGATACCAGCAATATTGAACTAACCCAGGATGACTATGCTCGCTACTCGCGACACCTCATTCTCCCCGAGGTTGGCGTTGAGGGACAAAAGCGACTCAAAGCATCCAGCGTGCTTTGCGTCGGTACGGGGGGCTTAGGCTCTCCACTAATCCTCTACTTAGCTGCTGCTGGAGTCGGTCGCATCGGCATCGTCGACTTTGATGTTGTAGACCATTCCAACCTCCAGCGTCAGGTCATTCACGGGACTTCCTGGGTCGGCAAACCCAAAATTGAATCCGCTAAGCACCGCATCCATGAGATCAATCCTCACTGTCAGGTTGACCTCTACGAAACGGCCCTGAGTTCCGAGAATGCCCTGGAGATTTTGGAGCCCTACGACATCGTTGTAGATGGCACCGACAATTTCCCCACCCGCTATCTCGTGAACGATGCCTGCGTGCTGTTAGGCAAGCCCAACGTCTACGGCTCCATCTTCCGCTTTGAGGGCCAAGCCACGGTCTTCAATGCCACAGGCGGCTGGAAGCGTCCCGAAGGTTGGGATGGGCTTAGCAAGGAAGAAAAAGCCGAACAGCGCAAGAAAAAGAAGGACTGGCTCTACGACGACAGTCTGCCAGGACCCAACTATCGCGATCTCTATCCCGATCCCCCACCACCGGGCATGGTCCCTTCCTGTGCTGAAGGTGGTGTGCTGGGGATTCTTCCTGGCATCATTGGCGTTATCCAGGCCACCGAAACCGTCAAGCTCATCCTGGGCAAAGGCACTAGCCTTAGCGGTCGCTTGATGCTCTACGATTCCTTGGAAATGAAATTCCGGGAGTTGAAGCTTCAGCCCAACCCAGAGCGCCCCGTGATCGAAAAGCTAATCGATTATCAGGAGTTCTGCGGTATCCCTCAAGCCGCCGCTGCCGAAGCAGAGGCTAAAAGCATGATTCAAGAAATGACTGTGACCGAGCTTAAAGCGCTGATTGATAGCGGTGCTGATGACTTCTTGCTATTGGATGTGCGCAATCCCCATGAGTATGAAATTGCTCAGATTCCCGGTTCAGTGCTGATTCCCCTGCCTGATATCGAAAATGCGGATGGTGTGGAGCAGGTCAAGAAAGCGTTGAACGGCCACAAGTTGATTGCTCATTGCAAGATGGGTGGGCGATCGGCTAAAGCGCTCGCCATTCTCAAGGAGCATGGCATTGATGGTACTAATGTGACGGGCGGGATAACCGCTTGGAGCAATGAGGTGGATTCCTCCGTGCCGACTTACTAAGGCCGCATTGTATGCCAACCTCTACTGCGCTGTTCTCTGGAGCAAGTGGTAGAGGCTGGTCTCATGATTCTGCTTCTTTAGTCATTTGACATACCTGATATGGAGCAACCCTATACAACCGGTGGCATCCTTTTATTCAGCACGGGTTGATAGTGAGAAACCGCAGCATTCTCAGCGCGATTCAAAAGCCATTTGGGTATATTGACCCAACGAATTCGGATAGACAAGAAATCATCCCTAGCTGCTAAGACTGCAAATTTATGATGACCTTTCAACCATCGAGCTCGGATATTCTGAGCTTGGCCAACGTATAAGATTGTGCCAAACCCGCTTTCGACAAGATAAATTCCACTGGATGTTGGTAATTCAGATAATTTACTGAGCGGAAGCATTGCTATAAATCATCGATATGAATATCTGTAAACTGAGCTTCTAACTTGATGCGCTGCCAGTCTGTTTCGATGGCTTGCTTGCCAAGCCCAGCCATTTGACCAACTTTCATCAAAGATTCTTTCAGCATCTTCTCAGAAGCTTCTAAATCATTGAGTGACAGATCGTGGCCTTCCTCACGCAGGGCAATGAGTTTTTCCAGAAGCTCTTGCCATTGAATTTTGTAGCGTAGGTCTCGGCCTTTGGTTAGATCAGGGCGCTCTTTTTTGAGCTGTTTTGTGTCATCAACGCAAGTCAATTTGAAAACTTCTTGTTTTAGAGCCTGCATTTTCATTGCAAAATCCCCTCAGGGCTTGGCGTATCGCATAACCGACTTAACCAATTTGAGAATTTCAGATTGTTCTAAATCAAGTAAGGTCGCACCTAGTTCAATTGCCTTATTGCTCGAGCGAGTCGAGTAGATCTTATTAACTTTTTTTATGGTTTCAGAAGGCACTTCACCTTCCTTGAGGACTGCTTTTACAAGCTCCCGCTGTACTCGGTAGGTATCATTCCAAACCTGGAGAGAGCGCTGGCTATTCTCAAGATGACTGATCTCTTTGATCTTTTCAGAGGTTGAATCCAAAAAACTGGTTAAAGCTTGGGCTGTGCTTACACCAGCTTTTTGCATGAGGTTCTTAAGTATGAAACCTTTGTGTTGGCTATCTCGAATGACCTTGACATGCTCATCCCGATAATGCTCAAGGACCTGCTCAGCTGCTTGCTTTGTTGCAACTTTCTGGGTGTACCCGCTGACATGGCCATCCTGTTGACGAGCATTATCTAAGACATCGTCATAGTCAGTCATGCGGTGGCGACCATGCTTGAAGATGTCTTTCCCTGAAGCTTTGTCATAGGGAATTGGTGAACCACCTTCATCCTGGATGTCGTACATCTTTTCAGGATGGGTTAGCTTTACTTTCCTGGGCCTTGGTGGATTGGAGGAGTTGCTCACAGGTCTAACTTCGCTCTGTCATGGGAGTAGCAGCGTACAATTCCAACCTAAAGAATTTTGAATAGGAATACACACTGATGATAAAAAATACAAGAACGCTTCACCTAATTCCGGGGCTTTTGAATGAAAAGCTGGGATATGTCGCAGATGCCTTGGCAGTATTCATGACGTTGGGAAGTTGTTGATGCTTCGCTCGTGGGCTGACCATTGCAATGTGGGCTAACGACTTTTATCTTTTCATTGCACCGTCCTCTAAAGAGGTGATCAACCCAATTGCGTGACTTAAACCCAGGAATCTACTGCGTTTCAAATGCATCCCCCTTAAAGAGGACTGGTTCCCTTTGCTTTCCAGTATTCGCTTTAAGCTCCTTCCCCAGCCTCAGTTTGGTGCGTTAGCTTCCAGAATGTCGAAGACAGCAAATTCGCCACCGTATGGGCAATCACTGGCACCAGCAAATTGCCCGTCGTGACCGCTGCAATGCCCAGTGCAATGCCCACCACCGATGCCCAAGCGGCATAGGGCCATTGGGATTTCCCGCTCATATGGGAGAAGCCGAAACAGACCCCAGAAATGACGATCGCCGCCACGCCACCCCCCAAGGCTGGCAGCATCACCCCCCGAAACAGCAGCTCCTCACTGAGCCCAGGCAGTAACCCCAGCCACAACACATCGGGGAGTGCCAGCGGCTCCAGAACCATATTTAAGTAGACCTTGGCACTGGTGCGATACTGAGGCCAGAGATAAAACAGCGTCAGGCTAGCTAGGGTAATGCCTAACCCTAAGGCGCCACCCAACAGCAAGGTTTCACTATCCCAGTGCCAGTCCAACAGCGAGACATTGCCCAGCCACTGGATAAAGCGAGCGATCGCCATCAGCACGACTGCTGTAACGGCCATGCCGATGAGGATCTGGGAGCGATCTAAGGGGGGAAAGTCGGAGTTTGGGCGATCGTCAGTCACGGAAAGGCACTATCCAAAAAGGGACAAGGGGCAATGTTGGGCTAGGGAAATGAGTTCTCCTCTACCAACTACACCATGACCTATTGAACGCGATCATTCATAAACCTGCTTAGAATCGTCTCGCGACGTTGTAATTCTTTAAAGCTGAGTCGCGGAAAGTCATACGCTGGATAGCTTCAATGGTTTTAATAATTG
>CALLPZ010000267.1 GCA_938015405.1 uncultured Pseudanabaenaceae cyanobacterium | reverse complement strand
GGGGCAAAAGTCTGCCGTTGCCACCCCTGGAGAATTTGGCTTGGCTCAACCGCCTTCTCCCGCGAGAGCCCAGCCTGTGGTGCAGGGACGTCCGGCCCAGGCTCCCCCAGCGGATGCTGAGTATCTGCCGGAGGATTTCTTTGCGGAGCTCCAGGGCGATCGTGCCCAGGAAACCGAAATGTGGGATATTGCTCCGGCTTCTAAGGATCCCAGCCGCCCCGAGCTACGCGGCGTTTGGATGACCACCAGTGACATGGAGGTGCTGCGGGACCGTCAGTCTTTGGGTCGTGCCCTGGAACAGCTGGCCCGCCTGAACTTCAACACGATTTATCCCGTTGTCTGGACTCGGGGATATGTGACCTATCCCAGTGAAGTCGCCAAGGCTGCAGGGATTCCTCAACTGTCCCGAGGCTTCCAGGATCAGGATTTACTGACTGATTTGATTCAACAGGCCCATGGCTTGGGATTGTCGGTCATTCCCTGGTTTGAGTATGGCTTTATGGTGCCGCCTCAGTCGGAGGTGGCTGTGTTGCACCCGGACTGGCTGACGGAGCAACGCAATGGCAAGTTGACTGAGATGAGTTCCAGCAAGGCTATGGCCTGGCTTAATCCCTTTAAGTCTGAAGTTCAGGTGCTGCTGCGGGACCTGGCGGTGGACCTGGTGAGCCACTACGACGTCGATGGCATCCAGTTTGATGACCACATGAGTCTGCCTAAGGCCTTTGGCTATGACGACTGGACGCGATCGCGCTATGAGTCCGAAACGGGTCGTCAGGTTCCCCGGTTCTCCACCGATAAAGCCTGGACCCAGTGGCGTGCGGATCAAATCACCTATGCCATGGCCAATCTCCATCGCGCGGTCAAGAGTGTTCAACCCAAGCTTGTGTTTTCGGTTTCACCCAATCGCTACGACTTTGCCTATCGCAACCATTTGCAGGATTGGAAGGCTTGGCTGGAGCGGGGCATCATCGATGAGCTGATTGTCCAGGTCTATCGCCGCGATTATCGAGCCTTTGTCGCGGATCTGCGACAGCCAGAAATACGTCAGGCCAAGGCACAGGTGCCAACAAGCGTAGGCATCTTGACAGGGTTGAGTCGCCGCCGCATTGGCATGTACCAAATCAAGCAGCAAGCGCGGGCAGCCCAGGCGGAGGGATTGGGGGTTTCGTTCTTTTTCTATCAAAGTCTCTGGGACAACGCACCGGAGTCCATTGCGGAACGTAAATCTGGGTTCCGCTCGATCTTCCCCCAAGCGGTTCCACGTATTGCTCGGCTGTAATAGTTTGAGGCTTGCTTGAATTGAAGCTTGCCTAACACACGGGGCTCTGGATGTTTTCCAGGGCCCTTCTTTAATGCCCACTGGCTCTGGCTTTCCAGGGGAGCCGCGACCGTCACGCTTTACGATGGAAAGGTTTGAATATTTTTGCCCCGAGTTATGACAACCGATTTAACCTGCTTGATCTTTCTGGCCCTCTGGTCGATTCCCTTGAACCATGCTCCGGCTCTGGGTCGCATTGCCAAGGCGGGTGCTGAATGGGGCATGGGCAATCGCGATTCTCAACCAGAGGATTTACCGGATTGGGTGGGCCGAGCCGATCGCGCCCAACGCAATCACCATGACAACTTGGCCATGATTGCGGTGATTATTTTGATTGCTCAGCTGACAGGGGTGGCAAACGAGGCGACTGCCAATTCTGCCATTGTCATTTTGGTCGCCCGAGTGGCCCACGGATTGTTCTACATTGCTGGGATTGGCCCGCTACGTTCTCTTTCCTATGTTGTGGCCTTGGCTGCCATGGCTTCCATTGCTTGGCAATGCATTAGTCCTTTGCTGGGCTAAATAAAGAGCGTGATGAGCGTGGCAATACCCGCTGTGATCATCAATCCAGCGGGCATAAACTTACGAGTTTTAAGCAGACGACTCAAGAAGACAATGACCAAAATGCCTGTGATGACTTGAGCAAGTCGGAGGCCCACAGGATTGCTTTGGTACATCAGCCCGGCACCGATGAGAAGCAGTAGGCCGCTAATGAGGCCTGAGATCAGGGACACTTTGGAGCCTGCCTGGCGATAGCCCATGATGCCACCAACCATTGAGAGTAGGCCATAGAGCAGGGTGAAGAGAGCGCCAATCATCGGGTGAAGTTGTTGGACAGTGCTGATTCTAGAAAACAATCATGAGGATCGCGAGGGTCATCAAGCAAAAGATGCCCAGAGCGATTGATCCGATCCTGAAATACGGCGCTTGGTGAGCACTGTCCAGGTAGTCTTTGACTCTTTGGTCGTGCTCGTCTTCTGGAATCCAGACTAAGCCTTTCATGATTTTGCCTTACCCAGAAAGTAGAGTTCAAGAGGTCATCAATTGCAGGTTGGGAACTGTATCGTCACTTGTGTTCTCTGGGCGGTTTAATTTTAAGACTATCTAAAGGTTCAAATGGTCACCTACGTTGCATTGTTCATTCAATGTATTGGAAAGCAACTTGGGTGAGGGTGAGACCCCCTAGGATGTTGCTCTAGGTTACGAGGTCGCTTTGTTGGAATCTTGCGTCCAATCTGCCGAGCGCAGGAGGCATGAACGGATGGTTCTAGCTCTGTGCCTGCTTGGCTTGTGCCTCAATGGCCTTAGCTGCAGCGGCTTTGCGCTCGCTGTAGCGGTCTGTGAGTTCGTCGGTTTTGTCCCGTAGGAGCAGGGTGAAGCGGTAGAGTTCTTCCATTACATCGACGACGCGATCGCGATAGGCCGATTCTTTCATCGTGCCGTCTTCATTAAATTCCTGGTAGGCCTTGGCGACGGAAGATTGGTTGGGGATGGTGAACATGCGCATCCAGCGGCCCAGAATTCGCAAGGTATTGACGGCATTGAAGGA
>CALLPZ010000266.1 GCA_938015405.1 uncultured Pseudanabaenaceae cyanobacterium | reverse complement strand
GAGGGTTTGGTCAAAGGCGGTCATGGCCGGTTGGATGGGCAAGGTCTCGGTGCGGATGCCGATGTTTTTGGCTAGGTCTACGGCGTCGCTGATGGAGTGGTCGGAGCTGTAGGGGGAGGGCATGAGGATGCCGAGGACGTTTTCGGGACCGAGGGCGGCAGCGGCGATCGCTGCCACCACAGCCGAATCAATTCCGCCACTCAAGCCCAACACTGCTTTGCTAAAGCCACATTTCGTCGCGTAATCCCTGACCCCCAACACCAGCGCAGCCCAGAGAGAGGCTTCCTCACTGGGAGCCTTGCAAATTGGCCCCAGCTGAAGGTCGCGGATAATCGGGTGAAACTCTGCGATCGATAGGTCCGTTGCAAAGCTCTCGCTACGGACCATGACTTCGCCGCTGCGATTGACCCCAAAGCTGCCGCCGTCGAACACCAAGTCATCATTGCCCCCTACTTGGTTCACATAGAGGATGGGCTGCTGGTGGCGCTGGGCGATGTGGCTCAACATCTTCTCTCGCAAAGCCTGCTTGCCCATGCTGTAGGGCGAAGCGGAGAGGTTGACGATCAGGTCAACATTTTGGGCGGCGAGGTCGGCAATGGGATTGGCCTCGTAGCTGCGCTTGCCCCAGAAGTCCTCGTCATTCCAAAGGTCTTCGCAGATGGTGACGCCGATGCGGAGGCTGGGGGCTGGGCGGTCTCGACCGACGCCGCCAAACACCACATCCATGGCCGCAGCAGGTAGTGCCTCATCGGGAACGTTTCCGCTCCCTAAGCTGACGGTGGCTGGCGTTAGTGTGGGAGCGGCTTCTACGGGAATAACAAAGCTGTTGCTCTCCTGGCCAGATTCAAAGTAACGGTCTTCGTCGAAGACATCGTAGGTGGGTAGGAGACGCTTGTGGAAGATTTGTTGCACTTGACCATTGCTGACCAAGGCCATGGCATTAAACAGGGGCTTTTTGCCCTGCTGATTCGCTTCAGGGTTGGCTACGACAGTGCCAATTAACACTTGCAGTTGCGGAGGCAAGTCTTGGGCGAGTTGATTGAGCACCTGCTCCATGCGGACGATGAACTGCTTCTGTAGCAGCAGGTCACGGGGAGGGTAGCCACAAAGGGAGAGTTCTGGGGTGAGGAGGAGGGTGACGCTTTGCTCGGCTGCGGTTTCGGCTGCGGCGAGGATTTGGGCGGCATTCGCATCGAGGTTGCCGATGGTGGGATTGAGTTGGGCTAGGGCAATTTTCATGGTGAATATTTTTAAGACAGATGCAATAAGTTGGGGCGAGCCAGAGAGGCTATGGGCTTTTACATAGGAGCAAGGCAAACCCACCCTGACTCCCTTCCAGGAGGGAACTCTGAGTTGGTCTCAGCTTTTCGAAAGGTTGCTGAGATTCTTTGGGAGGGGGCGTATTTGGGGTCGTTACACAAACACCAGTGCTTTATCCTTTAGCGGTGCAAATGCCTCAGCATCAAACTTGTAGAGGCTCGCTGGCCGTCCAGCCCCCCGCGAGACCTTCACTCCGGTATCTGCTAAGAAGCCTAGCTTCAACAACCTTGTGCGGAAATTGGAATAATCTGCAAAGCCTTCTCCTAGAACTGTTTGGTAGAGCTGATATAACTCATTGAGCGTAAACACCTCGGGCAGCACATCGAAGGCGATCGGGCTGTACTCCAGTTTGTTACGCAACCGTCGATAGCCATATTGCAAAATTTCGCTGTGGTCGAAGGCCAGCTTAGGCACTTGGTCTAGGGGATACCAAGCAATGCCGCTCACTCCATCGGCAATCAATGCTGCTTCTTCGTATTGCACTAGGGCAAAGTAACTGACTGATAGGTACCGCACGCCAAAGCTGTCTACAGCTTCGCGAGGGTCGCGAAAAGGACCGCCAAAGCTGTATAGCTGCTCCAGATAGAGATGCTTGACGCGGATTTTTTCGGAGAGTACTCGGTAAGCCGACTGTTCTAGGGATTCCCCTTGGCGCACCAGGGTGCCGGGCAGGCTCCATTGATCCTGGTAGGGGTCTTCGTTACGCCGAATCAGCAGGGCCAGTAAGCGATTTTGGACTAGGTCCACGGAGAAGATGACGTTGTCAACGCCCACCTTAAAGTCGGCCAGTGCAGACAATGCTTTGCCTGGAGATGCGCTACTGGATTGGGTTGAGCTGGATTTGGCCATGGGTCTTGGGTGTCTGGACGGGCGGATTGTCTGGACTTGCTGGATTGCTCAGCTGGGATGGGATGAAATGGGTCACAAATTTCAAGCTGAGCTGGGCTGAGACCGCCTGTTGATCACACAGGGACAGGTGGGCAGGGAGCGGTTTGTTGGGTGGATGGACTAGATGAGGATTGAGAGGTTTGGGGCAGTTGACGAATACTGCGTTTTTCGCTGTCGTAAAGGCATGTTCGAGTAATGTAGGCTTCGACTGCTGGAGAGAGAATGTTGGCTAGGCCACGCTCGCGATAGGCCGTTGAGGAGACGTCTAGGCCTTCCATGTCGGCAATGGTAATGCGCGCTCCCATTTGTTTGAGGGGGATTAGGGATTGCTCGCTTATTGGTGTGCCTGGCCGGGGCATGACCAGGAGTTTGGCTTGGTCGAGCAAGTCCTGGGCCTGGTACCAACTGGGGAGTTGCGAGACCAAGTCTGAGCCAATCACGAGAGTGAGCTCTGCTTCAGGCCAGAGCTTGTGGGCACGAGCCACGGTCATGATGGAGCGTCGATAGCTGAGCTCTGGGAGGAAGCTGATGTTGCTTCGCTTGAGTTCATCGGTCAGGGTTTGCACCATGGCATTGCGATGGTCTAAGCAGGCATGGTGCTGTTTGAAGGGGTTGTCTGCGGCCCAGATTGCCACCTGGTCATAGTGCTGGGAGAGCCAGGTGAGAATCTTTCCGTGACCTCGGGTTGGTGGGTCAGCGCTGGTGCCAAATAGGGCGACGTTCATGGATTGCATCTCGGAGGAAGTCATAGTCTGGGTATAAGGTTGAGGGGCTTGGAGAGATGGTTCCAATGCTTAGCCGCGATCGCGGAGCAAGCTTTCTACCGAACTGCCACAGTTCTCCGGGTTTGTTCAGTCAGTGCCAGCAATTGAGGCGATAACGTCACCGGTGAGGTCGCTGGCATTTGGATATCCCGCAGGCGTTGAGATAACGCTGCCACGGACTGGGCTGTGCGTTGGGCAATGGCACAAATGTCTTCGGATACTGTCAGTCTTCTCCCCCCTCGCATAACCGCTTTTAGAAGTGGAGTGGCGCCAGGGATGGACTCGCCTGCAAGGCCCAGCACATCCTCAAAGCCATCTGCTTGGATATCGTTGGTGGGAGTTCGGAATATCTGCTTCTTGCCAGGGTAGGTAATTTTACCTTTAGCTTCTTTCATGACGGGAATTCCGTCGATATCCACCAGTTTATAGACTCCATTGACAGGTGCTCCGGTGACGAGCCGGGTGCCTAGGCCATAGCCATCTAACAATGCGCCTTCGGCTTTGAGGCGAGCGATTTCAAATTCATCCAGATCACCGCTGGCAAATATTTTTGTTTTAGGAAGTTGGGTGCGTACGGCTTGGGATAGTTCGACCAAATCGCCTGAGTCCAGTCTTACTGCTGGGATCTCTTGGCCTGATGCTGCTAGGCGCTTTGCTGCATCCACCGAGTCGTAGGTGTCGATTAGCAGTGCTGCACCGGGAAAGTAGCGGTGGAAGGCTTCAAAGGCTTCATCTTCATTGCCTTTAAGGGCGCTTAGGGCCATGACGAGAGAGTGAGCCATGGTTCCGCTGGGCTTTTGGCCCAATTTCAGGGCAGCAGCCACATTGGAAGTGGCATCTAAACCGCCGGCTAGGGCAGCCCGCGCTGCCCAGAGGGCGCCTTGGGGACTAAATGCTCGGCGGGTGCCAAATTCCAGCAGCTGAGCCTCGGCGCCTGCTACATCTCGTAGACGGGCGGCGCGAGTGGCAATTAGCGTTTGGTAATTGAGGGTATTGAGCAGATAGGTTTCCACTAACTGGGCTTGCCACAGGGGGGCTTCGACGCGCAGCAGTGGCTCATTGGCAAAGATTGCTGTGCCTTCTGGAACAGCCCAGACATTGCCTGTGAACTTCGCGCCTGCTAAAAGACTCCAAAAAGCTTTGGGAGCATGGGCAAAAATGCCACTGTCCTGAAGGGCCGTGATTTGCTCGGTGCTGAAACGAAAGGACTCTAGATAAGCCAGGGCCTGCTCCAACCCCATGGCGATGAGATAGCTGTAGCGGGAGGGGAGCCGCCGAGTGAAGAGTTCGAAGCTAGCGGGGCGCTGGTCTAGGCCCTCGCCAACGTAGCAGGCGGACATGGTGAGCTGATAGAGATCTGTCAGCAAGCTTGCATCAGTGGTGCTCAGACAAAAATTGGAAGCGTCATGCATTAGGGAGGACCTCAGTAGGTGTGGCGATTGCTGCAGGGGGATGACCCCGCTATTGCGTCAATGCGGCTTCCACTCTCCCTTCGGTGGAATGGCCAGGGCCAGATGTTTTCCTCTGGGGTGGGATTGACCTGGTTGTTGCCTTGTTGGGGGCGAGTTCAATGGCTTGATCTAGTTATATTGAAAATCACCATAAATAGCAAGGGGTATTTCAACTATCTCTGGCTCGGAGGGTGGGGACTCATTTGTCTTTGGGCAGGAAAATGCTTGGCACCAGGACGATATGTGACTGTGATGCGTGACCCTGTGGAGGTTTATTGAGGGGCTTCTCGGCATCAGCACTCTCGCCGTTTGCTGTCGAGGTCTCGACTCCACTGGGATGGATGGGGGCTGACTGTCGTTGATTGCAGTTAGCTACAAGTCTTATACTTCAGTCCTTTCCGTGGTGTAGACGACGCTGTATCAATAGATTTTTCAGTGGCGGTAGATTTCTAAATGGCCGCGCTATCTTGAAGGCTGTGGCCTGGACTATAGGGGTAAGCAAGCGTCTACAAGAAACAAAATTATGGTTAGAAAAACTTTTATTTCTATGGATTCCCTTGGAGCTTGGGCCAGTGCCGCCTGGGGCAAGCGTTTGAGTCAAGTGCTTCTGGGGCTTGCGCTAGGCTTGACGGGGAGCTGGGCGAGCCGCCCAGCTTTTTCTGCTGAGCGTGTTTCCGTTAGTCTCGGGATTCTGGGGGATTCATTTCAGGTCTCTTCGCTGGAAAACTATGCCAAGACAGGGGAGGTTGCCCCGGACCTGCGAGATTACTTTCGGTTGCTGGATGACAGTCAGGAGATCCAGCTGCGTCAGGCTTTGACGACGAAGGCAGATGTCTCTGTGGTGGCGATGGCGCAGTTTTTGTATTCGCCCCAGGGAGAAATTCTGCTCCAGCGTCTTGGGCAGGTGATTCAGTCAGAGGCTCGCCAGCCTGGTTTCTTTGGCATTCGTGCGGCGTTGATTCTTGCGGCGGCAGAGCCCGATGGGTTGACGCCGCTTAATGTGATCCGTAAATTTCCGACGAGGGGAGTGCGCATTAGCCTGGGGCGCAGTTGGGAGATTGCCCAGGAGTTGAATGATTTGGTGCGAAAAACCCAGAATTCTGTGGCCAAGGTGAAGGCCCTGGCGGCGGAGGAGTTGGCTGAAGAACAGCGTTTGGGCGTGACAGCGATCGCCGTAACCCTGCCTGACTTGTCCATGGCTGGCCCCCTAGGCTGGGAGCGAGAGGTTCTATCCCTTGAGGATGAAGGACGCGATCGCCGCCTTCCCGTGGACCTCTATGTGCCCGCAGCCTCCACCACTCAGCCGTCTCCTTGGCCGACGGTGGTGATCTCCCACGGCCTCAAGTCAGACCGCACTTCCTTTGTCTACTTGGCTGAGCACCTGGCCTCCCATGGTTTTGCTGTGATTGTGCCGGAGCACCCTGGCAGCAACACAGAGCAATTTGAAGCTCTGCTCCAAGGTCGTGCTAACGAAATTTCAGATCCCCAGGCCTTTGTGGATCGTCCTTTGGATATTAGTTTTGTTCTCGATTTCCTGAGCCAGGATGAGCAATTTAGCCCGCTGCTGAACTTGGAGCAGGTGGGCATGGTGGGTCAGTCTTTTGGTGGTTACACTGGCCTGCTTCTGGGCGGGGCAGTGTTGAATGAAGCCCAACTTCAGGAGAGCTGTGCAGATCTAGACCAGAGCTGGAATGTTTCCCTGGCCTTGCAATGTCGCGCCTTGGCAGTACCGCTGCCTTCTGGTGGGCTTCAGGATTCGCGAGTGACGAGCCTAGTGGTGATTAATCCGTTCACCAGTGCTGTTTTTGGTCGAGGTGGCTTGGAGAGCCTCGCTGTGCCGACATTGGTTGTGAGCGGAGATTTGGACACCATTGCGCCGGCATTGTTGGAGCAGATTCGCCCCTTTCGCGCCATTCAAGGCGAGGACCGACGCTTGGCGCTGATGTTGGGGGGCACTCATTTCTCCACCATTGCCGAAAATCCTGATGAGGCAGATTTACCCCTACCCGAATCTGTGGTGGGGCGGGACCTGATGACGGCCCAGCGCTATGCCAAGGCGTTGAGCTTAGCGGTGTTTGAAACCTATTTGACGGGTCGCTTGGCGGAGAGTCCTTATCTGTCCAGTAGCTATGCCAAGTCCCTTGAACAGGGTCGCTTGGGGCTGGAACTGATCCAGTCTTTGCCGTAGTAATGGTAATTTTTGCGTATTTGTACGGTTAAGTAGGAGCTCGGCAGTCGAAAATTAACTCGCTCTTGGCGTTCTCTTGTTTTGAGGCACAACTGATTTGTGTCTCAAATTCCAGAGGGTCTCTGCTCTATTAATTAGCGAGCAGAGTAAAAATCTGCTGAGCTTGATTGAGATAGATTGCAATGCTCTGGCTCGTTTGAGCGTGACCCATCATATTGATGACCGACCTGTTTGGATTTGTCCTAGCCAATGGGATAGGGACGATTCTGTAGGTTCGTCTTGAACCATTTGCCTGGGTTACGACGTCAGTTTGATTCGGTGATATCTGCGTTCCCCATGCTTTGTCCCTCCTGTGGACTTCTGGGGGCGTAGATGGCCACTCCTTCCTAACCGTTCATTCCGTTATCGATAGTTTCATGACCCCAACTTCTGATTCCATCCTGGCGAGCCAGGTATCCCGCCGCAGCGTTCTCAAGATGTTGGGTGTGGGCACTGTGGGGGGCGGTTTAGGCTATTCCCGTTTTAAGAAGCCGGAGCCCAGTGTTTATGGCAAGGATTTATTGGACTTGCCCTTCTATACCAGCGGAAAAAAGACTGTTGCGATCGTAGGGGGAGGCTTAGCTGGGCTTGCGGCTTCTTATGAGCTGAGCCGCCGTGGCTTTGAGGTTACCCTGCTGGAGAAATCTCCCCAACTGGGCGGCAAGATCGCCAGTTGGGACATCAGCGTCAATGGTGAAGATATGCGCATGGAGCATGGTTTCCATGGCTTTTTCCCGCAGTACTACAACCTGTGGAACATGGTGGATGAGCTGGAGGCCAAGGATCACTTCACGGCCCTACCCACCTACGCCGTTGTTTATAAGGAGGACTATGGGCCTGAGATTTTCAAGCCCAGTAGTTCGGCATTTCCTTGGAACATCATTGATTTGGCCTTTTCCAGTCCTAACTGCCTGAACTGGGGGTTGAACCTTGTGAAGCCAGAGCATTGGGAAGTGTTTAAGGAGATCACGGCTTTCCATCCCCAGCGTAGTTATGAACGTTTAGACAATATTGCGGTGACAGATTGGGTTCATGGCGATATTCCTAAGGGGCTCTATGACCTATATTTCTTGCCCTTTGGTAAGTCAAGCCTGAACTCGCCGGATGTGTTGAGTACGGGAGAGCTGATGCAGTTCTTCCATTTCTACTTCTTTGGCAATCCTGAAGGCTTGGCTTTCCGGGGCACGCGCATGGATATGGGGCGTAGTTTGGTGGACCCAGTGGCGAATAGCGTGCGCGAGTTCAATGGTCAGGTGATAACCGATGTAACGGTGACGGGCATTGAATGGCAGGACGGTGAGATTTCTCAGTTGCGTTACCAAGAGGGGGCCAGTGGCAAGACAGCACCCTTTTGGGTGGAGGCCAATGCCAGCCTGGGCGAGAGCTTTTATGGGGCGGGGGATGATGTATATGCATTGTTAGCTGGAGATAAGGAAGCGGTTTCTCTAACCTGTACACATCAGGGTTGTACTGTCGCGAAGTCCGATGCAGATGGGTTCTTATGTCCTTGCCATGGGGCGGCGTTTGGGGAGGGGGGCGATCGCCAGGCCGGTCCCGCCCAGCGCAACCTGGATCGCTTCGAGGTGTTAGAGAGAGAAGGCGATCGCATCCAGCTTGCTGCTATCAATGCGGATGGCACTGCGGTCGCGGAGTCGGTTTTGGAGGCAGACTATTATGTCTTTGCTGCTGATGTGGTGGGCATGAGAAATCTCTTTGCCCTTTCCGAAGGCGATCACCATGCTGAGACGCTACAGCAGGTCTCTGAACTCGCGACGGCTGACCCCTTCGCTGTGACTCGTTTTTGGCTCGATCGCGATTTTGACTGGGAGTACAGCAATTTCACCTCGCTGTCGGGCTACAAGCTGACGGATAGCATTACCCTGTACCACCGCATTCAGGATGACTATCGCGACTGGGCTGAACGCAATGGCGGCAGTGTGGTGGAGCTCCATTCCTACTGCTACAAGGAGAAAGAATTCCCCACCCAGAAGGATGTACTGAACACCTTTGAATCAGAGCTGTTCGAGATCGTACCGGAGCTGAAGGGAGCGAAGATTCTGCACCGAGAGCTGGTGAACCAGAAGAACTTCTCAGGCTTTCCCCCAGGCAGCCACCCGAACCGGCCCGAGACGGCGACGGCCGTGTCGAATCTAATTTTTGCCGGGGATTGGGTAAAGATGCCCTTTCCCTGTGGCTTGATGGAGCGGGCGGTAAGTAGTGGTTTGCTTGCAGCGAATGCTATTTGTGAGCGAGAAGGCTTGCAGCGGCGGCCGTTGCTGACGGTGAATCCTGTGGGGGTGTTATCGCCAGTGATTACGACTTAGTTGCTTGACGATCGCGATCGCCCGTTGTTTCTGGTCTGGATTCCATGACTGCTGCCTCTGACCGCTTTAATAGTGCTGCATCGGTTGCGCTCAACGCTCAGGTGGATGTGGCAGCGAGTTCAGGCCATAAGGATGTGCGCAGTCTGCCACCGAATCTGAACCATTGGTATGCCCTAGCCCGCAGTCGTGCTGTGGCTGAGAAACCTTTGGCTGTGGAAATTTGGGGCCAAGCGATTGTGCTATACCGCGATGGTGATGGCGACATCCATGCCTTGGAAGATCGCTGTCCCCACCGTCAGGTCAAGCTCAGCCATGGGGCTGTTGTAGGCCAAAACTTGGAATGTGCTTACCATGCCTGGCAGTTTGATTCTCAAGGCCACTGCGCTGAGGTGCCTTACCTGGAGAAGAATCAGAAGCTGCCTGCCTGCAAAATCCGGAGCTACCCCACTCGCGAACAAGATGGTTTTATCTGGGTATGGCCCGGTGATGTTGCGCTAATGCAAGCAGATGACGCCGGAGATGTGGAGGCAACTGCTCCCCTCGAAATCCCCGAATGGGATCACCTCAACTACATTGCCACGGTTTCTACGATCGATTGCGAGGCTCATTTCTCGTTCCTGATCGAGAACTTGATGGATATGTACCATGGCCATCTGCATCGGGGGTTTCAGGCTTGGGCTTCCGCTGCCCTAGAGACGCTGGAGGAAACGCCCCATCAGGTCGATGCCCTCTACACCGCCGAAAGTTATTACAAGATCGATAAAATCTGGTCCATCTCCCAGCTCTTCTTTCCTGCCCTGCGCAGGCTTCACCCCGAGCCCTTGCGAGTGACCTATGACTATCCCAACTGGACATCCTCACTGGGAGATGACTTTCGCATTCTCTGTTTGTTTGTGCCGATTAGCCCGACTCAAACGAAAGCGCATCTGATTCACTTCGTCTCCCTCAATGCCTTTTGGCGATTGCACAAGCTGCCGGTGAAATTTCGTCGCTTCGTCAAGGACAGCCTCTTTGGTGCGGCTCAAAAGATGCTGGATGGGCTGGTGCGAGAGGATGTCGTCATGCTGGAGGAAGAGCAGGCTGCTTACCTAGCTCAGCCCCATCGTCGTCCCTATGAACTCAATCGTGCATGCCTGGCAGTTCAGCGGTTGATTGTGGCTCAGGCATTGGCGGCATCGGTTGAATCCCCATGATTAAGAGGGGCTGTTTGTGGTCCTGCACCGATATAAAACTGGCTAGATGGGGCTGAGCCTGGGGTGGGTCGAGATTCTTTGGGGAATTTGACAGCCTTATTTCTGTGTTTGGGAACGATAGGAACGAATGCATATCTTGCTTCCAGCAGTTTGCGTTCTGGGGGTTGAGGACCGGAGCGAGGTTCTGCGGTTGCGATCGCGACCTAGCCATCCATCGGCTTGAGCCTTCACCCAAACTTCAAGGGCTTCCCTGCAGAATTTGTTAATGTTTTGTCAGAGGGAAATCCCAGGTTGAGCGATCAGCCCAAACGGAGCCATGCCAGCTTGGCTGGACTATTCAAGAGAGATTTAAGGAAATTCCTATGTCTAACCCCCAGGATCGCCGCCCCCCCATGAGCCCTCCCGCTGGTCGCCCAGCGGTACCCCCACCTCCCATGGGCAATGGAGCGAATGGTGCACCGGAGCAGACGCGTATGGTGTCGGCACCTCGGGTGGCTCCCCCACCCGCAGCTCAGCCTCGTGCGGCTCAACCTCGTGCGGCGGCAGCGGCTCCTGCGGGTCAGCGTCCTGTGGCTCCTCCACCGCCTGCGCCTCGTGCGGCCCAAGGGGGACATCGTCCTGTGGCTCCCCCACCTGTTGCCATGCCAGCTCAAGTGGCTCAACAGCGTGGTAAGCGTCAGCTTCCACCGGGTCAGCCCACCATGGCTCAGATCGTTCGGGATGCCTTTGATAAGGGCATGTCCGATATCCATGCCGGTGTTGGGGAGACCCCCCGTTTTCGCGATCGCGGCCAAATCCTCCCCACCAACTATCCCGTAACGGATAAAGAAACCTTCATGTGCTGGCTGGAGGAGATCATGACGCCTGCGGAAATCGTAGGTTTTGAGGAGAAGCTCGACTTTGACGGCGCGACTCAGTATGAATTTGCGCGCGTTCGTATCAACGTCTTCGACACGCTCCATGGCTATGCCCTGGTGATGCGTTTGATTCCGCTGAAAATTATGACCATGGAGCAGCTCAACCTGCCCATGGTGTTCCGGGATGTTTGCCACTATCACAAGGGCTTGATTCTGGTGACCGGTCCTACGGGCTCCGGTAAGTCCACGACCATGGCGGCCATGGTGGACTACATCAATAAGGAGATGCCTAAAAACATCATCACCATTGAGGATCCGATTGAATTTGTACACAAGAGCCAGCGATCGCTGATCAAGCAGCGAGAAGTGGGCATCAACACCCGCAAATTCGACAACGCCCTTAAGGCCTCACTGCGAGAAGATCCCGATATCATTCTGATTGGTGAGATGCGGGACCGAGAAACGGTCAACACGGCCCTAAAAGCAGCCCAAACCGGTCACCTTGTGATGGGAACCTTGCACACCAACAGTGCAGTTAAAACCATTGAGCGTGTGCTCAGCCTGTACGAGCCTGCGGAGCAAGAGAGCATCCGCATGTCCTTCGCTGAAACCCTGGTGGGCATTATTGCCCAGGGTCTTTGCCGCACCACTGATGGCAAGCGAGCGGCGTACCACGAAATTATGATCAACACCGATGCCATTCGTGACTACATCCGTCGCGATGAAATCGAAGAGATCGAGGAAATCGTTCCCCGTTGTACCTTTGACGGCATGTGCAGTATGAACCAGTCGCTGTACAAGCTCTACGAAGAAGGCCGCATTACTGAGGAGACGGCGTTGGAATGCTCGCCTAAGCCCAATGAGATGGCCCAGATTCTGCGCGGTCGCGTGTAGAAGCGTCTTTCCTTTTCTCTTGAAGCCCAGTGCAGTAATGTCGCTGGGCTTTTTTGTGGTTTAGAGGAGGGGGCCAGATTTTATTTTGGAAGCTTGTTTCTGACTCCTGGACTTTGTTTGGGAGCGATACTTTGAGTTGGTTTTGGCTCTTTCTCGGGTGGCCGTTTTCCTATCCTGCCCATAAGCCGCGACTCAAAATTTCCTATACTGAACCGAATAAATAGGAATTTAATGGTTCCTAAAGTTTTTTCCCAGCGCAGCTAGAGAGGAATCGGATGCAGATTCAGGAGCAAGGTCAGAGCGTTGTTCATGGGGCTTTGAAGCAGGCCATAACGAACTGCCAGAACTACCTTCTCGCTGAGCAAAAGCCAGATGGACACTGGATTGCTGAGCTAGAATCCAATGTCACCATGGCTGCAGAAGTGGTCTTGCTCCACAAGGCCTGGGGGACGGACAAAACGCGCCCTCTAGAAAAAGTTGTTCCTTACATTCTGAGTAAGCAAGTTGCTAGCGGAGGCTGGGAGCTTTACTACGGCGATGGCGGTGACCTCAGCACCTCCGTTGAGGC